>NZ_JBQXXG010000005.1:0-238699 GCF_052644995.1 Quadrisphaera sp. KR29 | reverse complement strand
GTCGACGGCCGCCTGGTCAGCAACAGCCCGAGCCTTCAGCGCCTCGCCGGTCAGCGCCGGGCCGCCTGCGGCGGCGCGGGCAGCGTCCTCACCGGCCCGCTGGTCGGCCAGGGCCTGCTCGCGGGCGGCGCTCTCCCGCTCCAGCGCCGACAGGTAGGACGTCGTGCGCACGCTGGAGAGCTCCTCCAGCAGCCAGGTCCCCGCACCCGCAGGCAGCGCCCCGGCGGCCATCGCGGCTGCCACGTCGCGGTGGCAGCCGACCGCGGCCAGGCCGCGTTCGACCATCGCCTCCCCCGCACTGCTGCCGATCCCGAGGCGGGCGCACAGCTCCGTCGGTGCGGTGGAGCGCACCCGGGTGGCCCACGGACGCCCCTTCCCGTCAGCAGCCGAGGCGGCGCGCGCCTGCGCCAGGTCGGCTTCGGCCTCGGACTGGCGGCGGGTAGCGAAGACCCCGGCGAGCAGGTCGCGGTGGGCGGCCAGCGCGGAGATCTGCCGCTCACACGCCGCGACGGCCTCGACCAGCTCCGCGTCCGAGACGGCTGACCCGGGAGGCCTTGAGTCGTGGCCCAGCTGGGGCGACTCCGCGCCCTCCGAGCCCTCAGACCGGTTCGAGCCCTGGGCGGCCGGGCCATCGTCCGCCCCCTCGAGAGCAGCAGCGACGTCGGTGGAGCGGCACGACGCCTCCAGGTCGGCGGCGAGGTCGGCCCACAGCCCCTCCACCGCCCGCACCAGCTCCACCCCGGGCCTCAGCGCAGCCCACGCCAGCGCCGCCTGGTCCCGCACCCCGACCAGGCACGCCTCCGGCGGCAGCGCCGGCCGCCCCTCGGCCGATCCGTCGGCCGGTCCGTCGGGCGGCCGGGCGCCCTCGTCGTCGTCCTCGAAGGGACCGTCGAGCAGCCGCACCTCGGGGTCGAGTTCGTACTCGGCGGGGTGCACGTCCGCGGCCTGCCACCACAGGCGCGCCGCGAGGCGCTCCTCCAGCAGCGAGACCGACGTCGAACTCATGTCCACATCACACCACCCACCACCGACAGCCCGGAGTGCGCGACGGGCGCCGGGCGCGTCAGGTGAGCACGCGCACCGGGGAGCCGGCCAGCCAGGCGGCGACGTCCTCGACGGCGTCGCGGTAGAAGGTGCGGTACGTCGCCTCGCTGACGTAGCCGACGTGGGGGGTGAGCACGGTGCGCGGCGCGGTGCGCAGCGGGTGGTCCTCGAGCAGCGGCTCGACGTCGTAGACGTCCAGCCCCGCACCGCCCAGGTGCCCCGAGCGCAGCGCGTCGAGCAGGGCGGCCTCGTCGACCAAGGGGCCCCGTGAGGTGTTCACCAGCAGCGCCCCCGGCTTCATGAGCGCCAGCTCGCGGGCACCGATGACGCCGCGCGAGCGCTCGGACAGCTTCAGGTGCAGCGTCACGGCGTCGGAGCGGGCCAGCAGCTCCTCCTTCGACGTCGGCTCCACGCCCAGGCCGCGGGCGAGGTCGGCGTCCAGGTGCTGCGACCACGCCAGGACGTCCATGTCGAAGGCCTGCGCCACCCGCGCCACCCGCTGGCCGAGCTTGCCCAGGCCCATGACGCCCAGCACCGCGCCGGCGAGGTCGCCGCCGATACCCGAGGCCCGGTCCAGGCGCTGCTGCCACGCCCCGGCGCGGACCCCGGCGTCCAGGCGCGGCACCTGCTTGACCAGCGCGAGCAGCAGCGCCCAGGTCAGCTCCGCGGTGGCGGGCTCGACCATGCCCGTGCCGCACACCAGCACGCCGCGCTCACGGCAGGCGCCGATGTCGACGGCGGCGTTGCCCATCCCCGTGGTCACCAGCAGGCGCAGGTCGGGCAGGTCGGCCAGCAGCTCCGCGTCGAACGCCGTCCGCTCGCGCATGACGACCACCGCGGTGGCCCCGGCCAGCGCGCCGCGCAGGGCCGCGCCCGTCAGGTGCTGGTGGACGACGTCGACGGCGACGTCGTCGGGCAGCGAGCCCCAGTCCGCGCTGTCGAGCGCGACGCGCTGGTAGTCGTCGAGCACCACGGTCCGCACGCGGTGACGCTACGCGGCGGCGGTGCCGCGTGCGCCCGGGCCGCCGGCCGGGCGGCCCGGCCGGTCAGCGGGAGGTGCTGGCCGGGACCCGGGTGATGGTCGTCCAGGTGCTGCCGCCCTCGTCGAAGCAGCCGGCGCACTCGCAGGCGGGCCAGACCAGCCCCTGCGTGTGGCGGCGCGGCTGAGGGATGAGGCCGGGCTCGACGGCGTGCAGGTCCAGGGAGAAGGCGTCGTGTGCGTCCACGGGTCAAGCATCACGCTCCGCAGCCGGTTCCGCTGGCGTTCCGGACGCTCTCCAGACACCTGCCAGCCACCCGTCGGACTGCTGTCATCCACCGGCGAGCCGCCCGGACCCGCCCCACCACGGCGCCGGGCCACGGGGTCGGGAGCCGGTGGACCTGCCGGCTGCCGCGGGCCAGACTGCGGCGCGTGGGACTGCAGGACCGGGGCGACGTCGTGACGTCCGAGGCGGAGCTGCGCGCCCTGGTCGGCCAGCCCGCCCCGGTCGCGCCGGCCAAGCAGCGCGACCGCCTCCACGGGCTCGACAGGGCCTGGCTGGCGGCGTCCCCGTTCTGCCTGCTCGCCACGGCCGGCGCCGACGGGCGCTGCGACGTCTCGCCCAAGGGCGACCCGCCCGGCTTCGTGCGCGTGCTGGACGACCGGACCGTCGCCGTCCCCGAGCGGCCCGGCAACCGCCGCGTGGACGGGTTCCTCGACGTGCTGGCCATGCGCTCAGAGTTGTGGGACACCGCCACCTGGGACGGCGGTGAGCGCGCCGTCGGCGCCGGGGTGCCGAGCCGGGCGCACCTCGCCAAGGCCCTCGAGCGGCCGGACACCCCCTTGGAGGAGCTGCAGCGCTACCACGGCTCGCGCTACGCCGACGGGCTCTACCGGTGACCGCCGGGCTGGGCGCCGCCGCGGACCGCGGCGTGGGGGACGGCGGCGCCGGGGCCGGCGGCGCCGGGCGGGTGCTCTCGGTCAACGTCGGGCGCGAGCGGCCCATCGCCGCCAAGGGCGGCACCACGGGCATCGACAAGCGCCCCGTGGCCGGGCCGGTGGCCGTGCGGGCGCCGGGGCCGAAGCTCGCGGGGCGCAGCGGCGCCAGCGGGCTCGCCGGCGACCACATCAGCGACACCGCGCACCACGGCGGCGACGACCAGGCGGTCTACGCCTACGCCCGCGAGGACCTCGACGCGTGGGGCCGCGAGCTGGGCAGGGACCTGCCCGGCGGCGCCTTCGGGGAGAACCTCACCACGGAGGGCGTCGACGTCAGCGGCGCCGTCATCGGCGAGGTGTGGGAGGTCGGGACGGCGCTGCTCCAGGTGAGCTGTCCCCGCGTGCCGTGCGTGACGTTCGCCGTGTGGCTGGACCAGGAGCGGTGGGTGCCGCGCTTCACCGAGGCCCGCACGCCGGGCGCCTACCTGCGCGTGCTGCGCGAGGGGCACCTCGCCGCCGGGGACGCCGTGCGGGTGGTGTCGCGGCCCGCGCACGGGGTGGACGTGCGGACGGTCTTCGCCGCGACGACGACGAGCCCGGAGCTCCTGCCGCTGCTGCGCGAGGTGCCCGAGCTGCCCGCCGAGGACCGCGCGCAGCTGCTGCGCCGCCTCGGCGCCTGACGCGCGAGCCGGGTCCGCCGGGCCCGGGTCAGTCCAGCCACCACGTGGCCAGCGGGCTGAGCACCGCGCAGCCGACGAGCACCGCCGCGGACAGCGCCGCCACCGCGGCGGCCGGGCCGACCTGTCGCGGCGTGCGCCCCCCACGCACCGAGGCCACCGCGTCGACCCCGGCCACGAGGAGCCCGACGAAGCCGACCAGGGGGGTGGTGACGATGGCGAGGTAGCCGAGCAGCTGGGTGGTGGCCGAGGGAGGGACGGGCAGGTCCCGCGGGGCGGGCGCTGCGCTGGCCAGCCGGTCCAGCGGCACGCGCTGCAGGTCGTTGACGAGGTAGCCGTGCCCGACCGTGAGGGCGAAGAGCGCCGCGCAGCCGAGCACCGCCCCGGCGAGCAGCAGCAGGTGCGGCAGGCGCAGCGGCTCCAGGGAGGGGGCGAGGTCGGCGCTGACCGCGTCGTCGTGGACGCTCACCCACAGATGGTGGAGCGCCGCTGACCTGCGGCGCAAGGACGACGCGCCCCACGGGGCCGGGGGCTCAGCAGTCCGGGGGGAGGCCCGGCATCGCCGAGAGCCGCTCAGCGACGTCGACCAGCGCCCTCAGGTGCTCGGGCTCCAGCGGGGTCAGCACGTGGGTGCGGACCGCCTCGACGTGCCCCGGAGCCGCAGCGACGACGACGTCCCACCCGGCGTCCGTGAGCTCCGCCACGGTGAACCGGCCGTCGGCGGGGTCGGGCGAGCGCTGCACGAGTCCGCGGTCCTCGAGCTTCTTCACCACGTTGGACAGCCGCGAGAGCGACCCGCTGGCCAGCCGCGCCAGGGAGCTCATCCGCGCGCTGCGGCCCGGCTGCATCGACAGGGAGCTGAGGACCATGTACTCGAACAGGCTCAGGCCCGATTCCCGCTGCAGCTGCGCGTCGAGCGGGCCCGGCAGCAGGGAGGCCAGGCCGACGACCGCCTTCCACGCCTCCTGCTGCTCGTGGGTCAGCCACCCGCCGGGCGGGCCGTCGGTGCTGGTCACCGCGGCTCCTCGCCCTCCGGCGCCCGCCGCGGGAGCCGTCGCGCGGCCGTCCTCGCCGCAGGGGTCCTCCGCCACCCCTCGACGGTAGTGCGCCGCGCCCCTCGGCGTCGCCACCCGGACGAATGACTCCAAGCCTGAAGTGACGTGGTACCTTCACTTCACCCGTGAAGTCACGGCCCGAGCGAGGAGATCCCATGAGCCTGTTCCGCCTGGACGCCAGCATCCGCGTCGACGGCTCCGCCAGCCGCGAGCTGGCCGACGCCGTCGAGGCCGAGTGGCGCGACGCCCACCCGGGCGACGCCGTCGTGCGCCGCCACGTGGGCACCGAGCCGGTGCCGGCCACCGCCTGGGGCGAGGCCGTCGCCGGGGCGATGACCCCCGAGGACGCCCGCACCCCCGAGCAGCGCGGCGCGCTGGCCCTGGCCTCCGAGCTGGTCGACGAGCTGACGTCGGCCGACGCCGTGCTGCTGGCCGTCCCGCTGTACAACTACGGCGTCTCCCAGCACCTGAAGGCGTGGGTCGACCTCGTCATCGCGGGCAGCAGCCCCGGCTCCCGCCTGCTCGAGGGGACCCCCACCGTGCTCGCCACCGTCCGCGGCGGCAGCTACGGCGCCGGCACGCCGCGCGAGGGCTGGGACCACTCCACCGGCTACCTGCGGCGCATCCTCGCCGACGTGTGGGGCGCCGACCTCACCGTGGTCGAGCGCGAGTTCACGCTCGTGGGGGTCAACCCCGCGCTCGACGCCTTCACCGAGCAGGCGAGGGTCCTGCACACCGAGGCGCTGTCGGCCGCCCGCGAGGCCGGTCGCGCGCTCGGCGTCGTCCCCGTCGCCTGACCGCCGGCCGGACCCGCCGCCCGGCTGCGCCACCGCCCACCCGGTGGTGCAGCCGCAGCGGGGGAGCCGCCACGGGCCGCACCGGCCGGGTCGAGGATGGGCGGCGTGGACCTGGACGCCGCCGTCGTCGCCCGCGAGGAGCTGCGCCACAACCCGCTCAACGAGGTCACCGCGTCGGTGGAGCGCGTCAGGCTCGCCGACGGGCGGACGCTGGTGCGCAAGGAGCTGCGCGCGCTGGCCGCCGGGGCGGTGCCGGCATCGCGCCCGTGGGCCGCCTCCGACGACCCGCGCCACTGGAACTCCTGGCGGCGCGAGGCCGACGTCCACCGCGACGCCGCCGTGCGCGCCGGCCTGGCCGGCACCGGGCTGGACCTGCCGACCTGCCAGGTGCAGGACGTCGAGGGCGGGCGCGGGGCGGTGCTGTGGCTGGAGGACGTCGGGGGCCGCCCCGGCGAGCGCTTCGAGCTGGCCGACCACGCCGCGCTGGCCACCGGGCTCGGCCGCTGGCAGTCGCGGGGTCCGCAGGAGGCGCCGTGGGCGTCGCGGGGCTTCCTGCGGCAGTACTCCGGCAGCAAGCGCGTGGCCTGGGACCTCGTCGACGACGACGACGCCTGGCGCCAGCCGCTGGTCCGCGGCACCTGGCCGCCGTCCCTGCGGGCCGGGTGGCTGCGGCTGCTGGCGGCCCGCGAGCAGCTGCTGCGGGTGGAGGAGTCCCTGCCCCGCACGCGCAGCCACCTCGACGTGTGGGTGGCCAACGAGGTGCGCCGCCCGAGCGGTGCGGTGGTGCTGCTCGACTGGGCGTTCACCGGGGACGGGGCGGTGGGGGAGGACCTGGGCAACCACGTCCCGGACGCCGTGCTCGACCTCTTCTGGCCGGCGGAGCGCTTCGAGGAGCTCGAGGAGGCGTGCACGTCCGCCTACCTGACCGGACTGCGCGAGGGCGGGTGGCGCGGCGGCACCGACGAGGCGCGCCTGGGGGTGCTCGCCTCCTGCGTGAAGTACGCCTGGCTGCTGCCGCGGCTGCTCCAGGACGCGGGCGCTCCGGAGCACCGGGCCTACCACCGCAGCGCGGACCCCGGGCACCTGTACGCCCAGCGGGGCGTGGTGCTGGCGCACCTGGTGCGCTGGTGCGACGAGGCGCTGGTCCTCACCGGGAGCCGCTGACGGCCCGCGGCGGGGCTCGACGAGCGAGGTCGCCGGGCGTCAGCGATCATCTCGGGGAGCACCGGCGACCGCCGGAGCCGGCCGCGCACGCTGCGGCAGCCGCGAACACCCGGAACGAGGCCCTGTGCGCCGCCCGCTCGACGTCGACCTGCACCGCGACCACCGCGTCGAGGTGCTCCAGCTGGTCGGTGACCTCGACCTCCAGGCCGCCCCGGAGCTGCGGGGGTGGTCGCCGCGCCTCCTGGCGGAGCCGGAGGAGGGCGGGCAGCGGGCGCACGTCGTCCTGGTCGACCTCACCGAGGTGCCCTTCGTCGACTCCACCGGGGTCGGGGCGCTGCTGTCGGTCCTGCGGGACGTGCGCGCCCGCGGCGGCGACCTGGTCATCTGCGGACCCACCTCCGAGCTGCGCCACCTCATGGGCTCCCTGGGCCTGCCCGCGGTGCTGCGCGTCTTCGACACCCGCGACGAGGCGCTCGCGCACCTCGGCCAGCAGGACGCCTCCGCGTGAGCGGCGACGGCTCGTCGGCCCGCGGGGGTGCGGTCGGGCGGGACCCCCTGGGCCGGGCGGCGCTCGGGCTGGAGCGGGACGGCGGCGAGCGCCTCGTGCTGCCCCGCGGCGTGGCGCAGGTGCGCCCCGACGCCCCCGCGGCGGTGCTCGTCGTCGACCTCGCCGCCCGCCGGGTGATGTACGCCAACGAGGTCGCCGGCCAGCTGGCCCCCGGCCTGGTGCTGCCGGTGCCGGTGGAGGAGTGGTCCGCCGCGGCGGACCTGCGCGACCTCGACGGGGAGCCGCTGGACGAGACGGCGCACCCGCTCATCCGCATCGCGCGCTTCGAGCCCGTCGCCGGGCAGGGGGTCTCCGCCGCCCGCCGCTCGGCGATGGGCGGCAGCCGCGAGCCGCTGTGGGTCGTGGCCCTGCCCCTGGACGACGCCCCCGACCTGCAGGGGCGGGCGCTGGTCGTCTTCCTGCCGGTGCGCGAGCGCGAGGAGATGCAGCAGCGCGCCCACGAGGCCCACACCCGCGGGCGCGAGGTGGCCGCACCCGACCGCGAGCAGTCGCTGCGCGAGGCCGCCGTGCTGGCCACCGGGCTGTCCTTCACCGTGGCCGACGCGCGCGAGCCGGACCTGCCCCTGGTGTGGGTGAACCCCGCCTTCACCGCCGTGACCGGCTACTCCTTCGACCAGGCGGTGGGGCGCAACTGCCGCTTCCTGCAGGGCCCCGGCACCGACCCGGCCTCCACCCGGCGCATGCGCGAGGCGCTGAGCACCGGCAGGTCCATCACCGAGGTGCTCCTCAACTACCGCGCCGACGGCACCGCGTTCTGGAACCAGGTGGCCATGAGCCCCGTCGTCGACGCGGCCGGCGACGTCACCCACTACGTGGGCATCCAGACCGACGTCTCGGGCCGGATCGCCGCCGACGCCGAGCGCGACAGGGCGCTCGCCGCCGAGCAGGCCGCCCGCGCCGAGGCCGAGGTGGCCAACTCCCGCCTGCAGCTGCTGGCGGAGGTGACGCGCCAGCTCTCGGAGGTCACCGACGCCGCCGTCGCGGTCGACCGGCTGGCGCGCCTGGTGGTGCCCGCGCTGGCCGACTTCGCGGTGGTCGCGGTGGTCGGGGACGACACGCAGGTCGACGCCGTCCACGGCGACGACGGCGACGCCGCGAGCGCTGCGCCCGCGGGGCGCCGGCGGCACGGCCTGCGCGACGTCGCGTGGTGGCACCACGACGCCTCCCGGCTCGACCTCGTGCGCACCATCGCCGAGCACCGCCTGTCCGAGCTCGGCGCCGGCGGGCAGCGCCTGCTGCAGTCGCTGCTGGGCCCGGACGCCGTCACCGTGGCGGTCCCCGACCTCGCCGACGACGAGGGGACGGGCGTCGCGGAGCGGCTCGCCCAGCTCATGGCGCCGGGGCTCACCCGCGACGCCCTGCTCGAGCTGGCCCCCTCCTCGATGGCCACCCTGGCCCTGCGCAGCGCCGGGCGGACGCTCGGGCTGCTGACCATCGGCACCGACCCCGGGCGCGAGCCCCTCACCCAGCGCGACGTCGACCTGGGCGCTGACATCGCCGCGCGCGCCGGCCTGGCGCTGGACAGGTCCCGGCTGTTCCGCCAGCAGCGCGACCTGGCCGAGGGCCTGCAGCGCTCCCTGCTGACGCTGTCACCGGGCGCCGTGCCCCCGCACGTCAGCGTGGCGGTGCGCTACGTGGCCGCTGCCGAGGCCGCGCGGGTGGGCGGGGACTTCTACGACGTCTTCACCCAGCCCTCGGGCGCCGCCGTCGCCGTCATCGGCGACGTCATGGGCCACGACACCGACGCGGCCGCCTCGATGGCGCAGCTGCGCTCGACCGTGCGCACGCTGGGGATGCTCACCGACGACGGCCCCTCGGAGGTGCTGCGCCGCGCCGACGCCCTCATGCGGGCCTCGGGGATGGACACGACGGCCACCGCCGCCGTGGTCCGGCTGCCGGCGCCCGAGCCCGAGCAGCCCGAGCAGCCCGCCGGCGCTCCGGGCGTGGTGGCCTCCGTGCTGGCCGAGTGGTCCAACGCGGGCCACCCCCCGCCGCTGGTGCTGGACGCCGACGGCAGCGTGCGCGTGCTCACCGCGCCGACCACGGACCTGCTGCTCGGGGTCGACCCGGGCACCGCGCGCCGCCAGACCCAGCACCCCCTCGCGGTCGGGGCCACGCTGCTGCTCTACACCGACGGGCTGGTGGAGCGGCGCGACCAGCCGCTGCAGCGCGGCATCGAGAAGCTGCGGGAGGTGGTCGCCCGGGTGGCTCCGGACGCCTCCGACCACCACCGCCTGCTCGACCTGGTCCTGGCGGAGATGCTGCCGCCGGTGCCCACCGACGACGTCGCCGTCGTCGCCCTCTGCCTCACCTGAGCGCCCGGCCCGCGGGGCGGGCACGAGCGCCCGGAGGCGGCGGACGGGTCAGCCGCGCCCGGTGCGCTCGAGCAGCGCGTCGCGGACCACGGGGAACAGGTCGCCCCAGCAGCCGACGATCTTGCCGCCGGCCACCCGGTAGACGACGAGCTCCTGCGTGCGCACCGTCCGCCCCGTGGGGGCGACGCCCTCGAAGACGCCGGTGTGCGTGCCCTGCCCCACCAGCCGCGCCGCCACGGTGTCGCCGTCCACCAGCAGCTGCTGGAGCTCCCACCGGTAGTCGGGGAACCCGGTGATCACCGCCCTCACGGCCTCGACGTACGCGGCCAGCCCGTCCCGGGGCCCGGAGCCGGTGACCGAGTCGTCCACGAAGCGGCCCAGGTCCTCGATCCGGTGGGCGTTGCAGCAGGCCAGGTAGCCCTCGTAGAGGTCGACCAGCTCGGCCCGGGTCGCCGTCACCCCGGTGCCGCCGCCGAGCGGTGCCCGCGGCCCGCGGCCCGGGTGAGCGGCTCAGCGCCGTGGGCCAGCTCGAACCACACGACATGGCGCGCGCCCGCCTCCTTGCCCTCGTCCTCCACGGCCTCCAGCTGGCTGCCCCAGCCGTCCGAGAGCAGCCCGAACAGCGGCAGGCCCCGGCCGCCGAGGTGCTGGCTGTGCGGCATGGGGCCGCCCTGGCACCGCGCGGGCGGCAGCGGGGAGGTGCCGGCGTCGACCACCTCGATGCCGAGGCGCTCGGGGTCGTCCGCGATGCGCACGAGCACCGGTGCCGCCGGCGCGTGGCGCACGGCGTTGGTCACCGCCTCGGTGGCCAGCAGCAGCGCGGCGTGCAGCACCTGCGGCCTCCACGCCGCGCCCACACCGGCCAGGTGCGCCCTGACGGTGCGGGCGGCCGCCTCGCTGTGGGGCAGCGACAGCACCGTCCTCGCACACCCGTGACCCATCCCCGACGCCCCTCGCTGCTGCGGATGCCTGCGACGAGCATGGCCGCCGGATGTGATGCAGACCACTCGGGAGGCCCTCCGCCGGCCCGCCGGCCCGTGACGTGCCGAGCCGGCCGAGGTGTGGTGGGGTGCCCTGCACGCGCCGGGGCTCGCCGGTGCGTGTGCCCGAGGAGAGCGGCATGACCCTGCGCATCGACCACGACGTCCGCGGAGGCGTCGACGTGCTGACCGTCCACGGTGACGTGGACCTGTACACGGCGCCGCAGCTGCGCCAGCAGCTGGTGGACCTCGTCGGCCAGGGGCGCCACGACGTCGTCGTCGACCTGTCCGACGTCCCCTTCATCGACTCCAGCGGCCTGGGGGTGCTCGTCGGGGGCCTGCGGCGGGCCCGCTCCCACGGGGGCGACCTTCGCCTGGCCGGCCCGAACGACCTGACCACCCAGGTCCTGCGGGCGACGGGGCTGACCAGCTCCTTCCACATCCACCCCGACGTCGGCGAGGCGCTGGAGCATCCGCTCGCCGGCTGACGCCGGGGGCTGTCGGCGACGGCTGGCACAGTGGGAGGCGTGGCGGCGGCGTCCCAGGGACCGGGTGAGCTCGTCCTCGACGTCCCCGCTGCCGCGGCCGCCAGGGCCGCCGCCGCGAAGGGGCGCCGGCGCCCGCCGAAGCCGCCCGAGCCCGTGGCCGAGGTCGACCCGGTGGCCCGCGTCGTCGTCGACGTCCCGCTGCCCCACCTCGACAGGGCCTTCGAGTACGCCGTCCCCGCCTCCATGGCCGAGGCCGCCCGCGCCGGGGTGCGCGTGCGGGTCCGCTTCGCCGGGCAGGACGTCGAGGGCTTCCTGCTCAGCCGCGAGGCGGTGGCGGAGCACACCGGCCGGCTCGCCCCGCTGCGGGCCGTGGTCTCGCCCGAGCCCGTCCTCGACGCCGAGCTGCTCGCCACCTGCCGCGCGGTGGCCGACCGGTGGGGCGGCACCCTGGCCGACGTCCTGCGCCTGGCCGTGCCGCGCCGCCACGCCACCACCGAGAGGACGACGGCGGAGCGCGCCGCAGCCGGGGCCGGCGACGAGGCGGGCGAGGGCCCCGCCGACGCCTCCGCGGCGGGTCCGCGGCGCCCCCCGGCGCCCGACCCCCGCGACCCGCACGGCCCCTGGTCGGCCTACCCCGCGGGGCCCGCGCTGCTGGAGCGGCTGGCGGCGCCCAGCGCCACCGCCGGCGTGCGCGCGGTGTGGACGGCCCTGCCCTCGCGCGAGCCGTCGCAGGACTGGCCCGCTGCGCTGGCCGCCGCGGCCCGGGCGGCGCTCTCAGCCGGCCGGGGCGCGCTGCTGGTCGTCCCCGACCACCGCGACGTCGTCCGCGTCGACGCGGCGCTGTCGGCCGCCCTCGGCGGCACCCGCTCCGCCCCCCGCCACGTCCGGCTGACCGCCGACCAGGGCCCCGCCGCCCGCTACGCCGCCTGGCTCGCGCTGCGCCGCGGGCAGGTGCGGGTGGCTGTCGGCACCCGCGCCGCCGCGCTCGCGCCCGTCGCCGACCTCGGGCTGCTCGCCGTCTGGGACGACGGCGACGACCTCCACGCCGAGCCCCACGCCCCCTACCCGCACGTGCGGGAGGTGCTGGCGCTGCGCGCCGAGCGCACCGGCGCCGCGCTGCTGGTCGCCGGCCACAGCCGCACCGCCGAGGCCCAGCGCTGGGTGGAGCAGGGGTGGGCCCGCGCCGTCGAGGCGCCCCGCGAGGTGGTTCGCACCGCCTCCCCGCGCGTGCTGCTGCCCGGCGACGACGTCGAGGCCGAGCGCGACGCCGCCGCCCGCTCCGCCCGCCTCCCGTCCCTGGCCTTCCGCACCGCCCAGGCCGCGCTCGCGGGGCGCCTGCCGGGCCAGGCCGGGCCCGGGCCGGTGCTGGTGCAGGTGCCTCGGCGCGGCTACCTGCTCACGCTGCGCTGCGACCACTGCCGCGCCCGCGCCCGCTGCCGCCGCTGCTCCGGTCCGCTGCAGCTGACCGGCGCCGACCAGCACCCGGTGTGCCGCTGGTGCAGCACGGACGACCCGCAGTGGACCTGCCCGCAGTGTCGTGGGGACCAGCTGCGCTCAGCCGTGGTCGGCGCCCGCCGGACCGCCGAGGAGCTGGGCCGCGCCTTCCCCGGCGTCCCCGTGAGGACCTCCGGGGGAGGGGCGGGCGTGCTGGAGGCCGTCGACGGCGGGCCCGCGCTGGTCATCAGCACCCCCGGCGCGGAGCCCGTCGCCGAGGGCGGGTACGCCGCGGCGCTGCTGCTGGACGGGTGGGCGCTGCTGGAGCGCGAGGAGCTGCGCGCCGCCGAGGAGGCGCTGCGGCGCTGGACGGCCGCGGCCGCGCTCGTGCGGCCGCAGTCGGCCGGGGGAGCGGTGGTGCTGCTCGCGCCGGCCGGCGTCCCGCCGGTGGAGGCCCTCGTGCGGTGGGACCCGGCCTGGCACGCCTCCCGCGAGCTGGCGGAGCGCCGCGAGCTGGGGCTGCCGCCCGCCGCGGCCTTCGCCCGGCTCGACGGGACGGCCGCGGCCGTCGACGCGCTGCTGGCCGCGCTGGAGCCTCCCGGAGGTGGCGCCGCCGGGCTGCCGCCGCACGCGGAGGTGCTCGGCCCCACGCCGCTGGAGGCCGAGCGGCGGCCGGTGCGCGAGAGCGAGGACGCCGCTCCGCGCGCGTTCGCGCTGGTCAGGGTGCCGCTGGCGGAGCGCGCTGCGCTGGCCAGGGCGCTGCAGGGCGCCGTCGCCGTCCGCAGCGCCCGCAAGGAGGCCGGCTCGGTCCGCGTGCAGCTGGACCCCGAGCACGTCGTCTGAGGCGTCCAGCCCCGGGTGGCCGGAGCCGGCGGCGGGAGAGCAGGCGGGGCGGCCGTGGCCGGTCGGTACCGTGACCGGGTGCGCATCGTCTTCGCCGGCACGCCCGCCGTCGCCGCGACGGCGCTGGAGGCGCTGCTCGCCTCCGACCACGAGGTGGTCGGCGTCGTCTCGCGGCCCGACGCCGTCGCCGGCCGAGGCCGGCGCGCGCTGCAGAGCCCCGTCGTGGTGCGCGCGCTGGCCGCCGGGCTGCCGGTGCTGCAGCCGGCCCGCGCCTCCGACCCCGACTTCGTCGCGGGCCTGGCGGCGCTGCGCCCCGACTGCTGCCCCGTGGTCGCCTACGGCGCGCTCCTTCCCCGCCCGGTGCTGGACGTGCCGCGGCTGGGCTGGGTGAACCTGCACTTCTCCCTGCTGCCGGCCTGGCGCGGGGCCGCCCCGGTGCAGCGCGCGGTGATGGCCGGGGACGACGTCACCGGCACGACCACCTTCCTCCTGGAGGAGGGCATGGACACCGGCCCGGTCCTGGGGACGACGACGACGACCATCGGCGCGCGGGAGACCTCCGGAGAGCTGCTCGGCCGGCTCGCCGCGGACGGCGCGAGGCTCCTCGTCGCCACCCTCGACGGACTGGAGTCCGGCGCCCTGGTGCCGGTGCCGCAGCCCGCCGACGGGGTCAGCCTGGCGCCCAAGGTCACCGTGGAGGACGCCCGCGTGCGCTGGGACGAGCCGGCCTTCGCCGTGGACCGCCGCGTGCGGGGCGTCACGCCCGCGCCCGGCGCCTGGACCACGGTGCAGCGGACCGCAGCGGACGGTGCGGCGGCGGTCCTCGGGGTCGAGCGGCTCAAGCTCGGTCCCGTCGAGCCCCTCGCGCCGGTGGCCCTGGCCACGGGCGCGGCGCCGCGCCTGGCCCCCGGCGAGGTCCTCGTGCAGGGCCAGGAGGTGCTCGTGGGCACCGCCACCGTGCCGGTGCGGCTCGGCGACGTCCAGCCCGCCGGCAAGCGCGCCATGCCCGCCGCCGCGTGGGCGCGCGGCGCCCGGCTCGGCGACGGCGAGGTGCTCGCGTGACCCTGCCGCCGGAGCGCCGTCCCCGCCCTGACGGCCCGGGGGGCCCCGGCGGCCCGCGCCGCGGTGGGCCGCGGGGCCCGCAGCGGCCCGGCGGTCAGCGCGGCCCCGGGCGCTCGTGGTCGGCGACGGCGCCCTCGGCGCGCCCGCGCAGCGGCGACCCCGCCCGGCGGGTGGCCTTCGACGTCCTGCGCGCCGTGGAGGAGCAGGACGCCTACGCCAACCTCGTGCTGCCCCGGCTGCTGCGCGAGGCCCGTCTCGACGGACGCGACGCCGCCTTCGCCACGGAGCTGGCCTACGGGGCGCTGCGGGGCCGAGGCACCTACGACGCGGTGCTCGCCGCCTGCGTCGACAGGCCCCTGGCCCAGCTCGACCCGCCGGTGCTCGACGCGCTGCGCCTGGGCGCCCACCAGCTGCTCGCCACCCGCGTCGCCCCGCACGCCGCGGTGAGCGAGACGGTCGCCCTCGTGCGCGGCGCCGTCGGTGCTGGTCCCGCGGGGCTGGTCAACGCGGTGCTCCGGCGGGTCTCCGAGCACGACCTGGCGACCTGGCTCGACAGGGTCGCCCCGCCGCTGACCGGGCCCGGCGCCGACCCGACGGCGGCGCTGGCCGTGCGCGAGAGCCACCCGGCCTGGGTGGTGCGCGCCCTGCGCGAAGCCCTGGTGCTGGGCGGCCGCCCGGCCTCGGAGCTGCCCGACCTGCTGGCCGCCGACAACGCCCGGCCGCTGGTGGCGCTGGCCGCGCTGCCGGGGCTCACCGAGGTCTCCGAGCTGCTCGCGGCCGGCGCCGAGCCCGGGCGCTGGTCGCCGGTGGCCGCGGTGCTGCCCGACGGCGACCCCAGCGGCCTGCCCGCGGTGCGCGAGGCCCGCGCCCGCGTGCAGGACGAGGGCAGCCAGCTGGCCGCGCTGGCGCTGCTGTCCGCGCCGCTGCAGGGGGAGGGCGACACCCGCTGGGCCGACCTGTGCGCCGGACCCGGCGGCAAGGCGGCCCTGCTGGCGGCCAGCGCCGCGCAGCGCGGGGCGGAGCTGCTGGCCGTGGAGGTGGCCCCGCACCGGGCGCAGCTGGTGGAGCAGGCGCTGGCCGGCGTGGTCGCCGCCCGCCCGGGCAGCGTGGAGGTGCTGGCCGGGGACGGCCGCACCCTCGGGCGGGACCGGCCCGCCGCGCTGGACAGGGTGCTCGTCGACGCCCCCTGCACCGGGCTGGGCGCCCTGCGCCGCCGCCCCGAGGCGCGCTGGCGCCGCACCCCCGCCGACCTCGCGGCGCTCGCGCCGCTGCAGCGCGAGCTGCTCTCCTCGGCGCTGGAGGCCGTGCGCCCCGGCGGCGTCGTCGCCTACGTCACGTGCAGCCCGCACCCGGCGGAGGCGCAGGCCGTGGTCGACGACGTCGTGCGCCGCTGGGCGAAGGACGGCGAGGAGCTCGAGGTGCTCGACGCCCCCGCCGTCCTGCGCGAGCTGGCGGGCGTCGACGCCGGCACGGGAGCGGGGTCGCTGCGCGCGCAGCTGTGGCCGCACCTGCACGGCACCGACGCCATGAGCATCAGCCTGCTGCGCCGCCCCCGCTGACCGCCACCCCCGCGCCGCGCCCCGTCGCGTGCCGGGCCCGCCCCGGGCCCCTGGGGCCGCGCCCGGAGCTGCCGGAACCCCGTCACGAGGTGTCGCAACCCTGCCCGGACGTGTCGGAACCGGTGCCCTGTTCCGACGTGTCGCGCCAGGGTTGCGACACCTCCAGGCACCCGGCGGCGCGGGAGAGGCGGCGGCGTGGCGGCGCCCCTACGGTCGGGGGCGTGGCACGCAGCACGGGCACCGGAGGCGGCAGCGGCACGGGCAGGGCGTTCCGCAGCGCCCTGGTCACGATCGGGCTGGGCGCGCTGCTCGCCGTCGTCGTCGGCGTGGTGGTGGGGCTGGTGCAGGGCGACGTCGCCCGCGGCCTGGCCACCTGGGGCAGCCCGGTGTTCTTCGCCGCCACCGTCGCGGCGGTGTTCCTGGCCTACCGCTCCGGTGAGCGCCGCCGCTGAGCCGCTGCTGCGCCACCGGGTCGGCCGCCGCGCGCCTGGGTAGGTTGCCGGGCGTGGCCGTGACCATCGCCCCGAGCATCCTGTCCGCCGACTTCGCCAACCTCGAGGCCGAGCTGGGGCGCATCGCCACCGCCGACTGGGCCCACGTCGACGTCATGGACGCCCACTTCGTGCCCAACCTCACCCTCGGCCTGCCGGTGGTGCAGCGCCTGGTGCAGGTCAGTCCCGTGCCGCTGGACTGCCACCTCATGGTCGCCGACCCCGACCGCTGGGCCCCGCAGTACGCCGAGGCCGGCGCCCACGGCGTCACCTTCCACGCCGAGGCCGCCGCCGCCCCCGTGCGGTTGGCCCGCGAGCTGCGCGACCGCGGCGCGAAGGCCGGCATCGCCCTGAGCCCGGCGACCCCGGCCGAGCCGTACCTGGACTGGCTGGGCGAGTTCGACATGGTCCTCGTCATGACCGTGGAGCCCGGCTTCGGCGGGCAGAGCTTCCTCGACGGGTGCCTGCCCAAGCTGCGCCGCCTGCGCTCCGCCGTCGAGGAGAGCGGCCTGGAGGTGCGCCTGCAGGTCGACGGCGGCGTCTCGGCCGAGACCGTCGAGCGCTGCGCGGAGGCCGGTGCCGACGTCTTCGTGGCCGGCTCCGCCGTCTACGGCGCCGACGACCCCGCCGCCGCGATCGCCCGGCTGCGCGCCCTGGCCGGCGGGTGAACCCACCCGGGGGATGACCCTGCGGTGCGCGGCGCGCCCCTAGGGTCTGGCCCGTGGACCTGACCCCGGTGCTCGTGCCCGCCGTCATCATCGGCGCGGTCGTCCTCGTCCTGCTCGTGGTGGTCTTCTCCATCGCGCGGCGGTACAAGATCGCCAGCCCGTCGGAGGCGTTCATCGTCACCGGCCGCAAGGGCAAGGCGGTGACCAACCCCGAGACCGGCCAGGTCTCCACCGACCTGTCCGGCCAGCGCGTGGTGATGGGCGGCGGCGTCTTCGTCAAGCCGCTGGTCGAGCGCGTGCACGTGCTGTCGCTGAGCAGCCGCCGGATCTCGGTGAAGATCGGCGGCGCCGTGTCCAAGCAGGGCATCCGCCTCAACCTCGACGCCGTCGCCATCGTCAAGGTCGGCGGCTCGGAGGACAACGTCCGCGCCGCCGCCCAGCGGTTCCTGCACCAGCAGGACGAGATCGAGTCCTTCACGCAGGAGGTCCTGGCGGGCTCGCTGCGCTCCATCGTCGGCACGCTGACGGTCGACGAGATCATCCGCGACCGCGCCGCCTTCGCCGCGCAGGTGGCCGAGGAGTCGATCTCCTCGCTGTCCAACCAGGGCCTGGTGCTGGACACCTTCCAGATCCAGGACGTCTCCGACGACACCAACTACCTGCGCGACCTCGGCCGCCCCGAGGCCGCCGCCGCGGCCCGCAACGCCGCCATCGCCGAGGCCGCCGCCCGCCGGGAGGCCAGCCAGGCGCAGGCCAAGGCCGACGAGGCGATCGCCGAGTCGCAGCGCGACCTCGACCTGCGCCGTTCGGCGTTCAAGGCCGACACCGACAGGGCCGCCGCCGACGCCGAGGCCGCCGGGTCCCTGGCCAAGGCCGAGCGCGACCAGGAGGTGCTCACCAGCCAGGAGCGCGTCGCCGAGCGGCAGGCGGCCCTGACCGAGCGCCAGCTGGACACCCAGGTCCGCAAGCCCGCCGACGCCGCCCGCTACCAGGCCGAGCAGGAGGCCCAGGGCCGGCGCAACGCCGAGATCTACCAGGCCGAGGGCGCCAAGGCCACGGCCATCGCCGAGGCGCAGGCCGAGGCCGAGCGCACCCGCCTGGCCACCGCCGCCAACGCCGAGCGCGCGAAGACCTTCGCCCAGGCCGACGCCGAAGCCGCCCGCGTGGCCGCGGCGGCCGCCGCCGAGAAGGTGCGCCTCGAGGGCGAGGCCGAGCTGGCGCGCCGCACCGCCATCGCCAACGCCGTGCGCGCCGAGGGCGAGGCCGAGGCCGCGGCGATCCGCGCCAAGGGCGAGGCGGAGGCCGAGACCCAGCGCCTGCGCGCGGAGGCCTTCGAGCGCTACGGCCAGGCCGCCACCACGCAGATGGTGGTCGAGGCGCTGCCCAAGGTCGCCCGCGAGCTCGCGGCGCCGATGAGCGCCATCAGCGACCTCACCGTCATCTCCACCGACGGCGCGAGCGCGCTGAGCAGGGGCGTGGCGACCAACCTCACCGAGACCCTCGAGCTGGTGCGCCGCACCACCGGCGTCGACGTCGGCGCCCTCCTGCGCCGCGCCGGCGGCCAGGGCGGCACCGGACCCGCGGCGGCTCCGAGCGGCGACGTGGTCCACGCCGACGGTCAGGCCTGAGCCGCCCCGCTCGCGCCAGGACGCCCGCGCGCAGCCGGACGCGGCGCCGTCGTCGTCGCGGCGACCGCGGGATCCACCCGTCCGGGCGGGCCGAGGGAGGGACGCCCCCGCCCCCGCCCGTAGGCTGGACGCTCGTGAAGTCGTTCGAGCAGCTCTTCGCCGAGCTGTCCGCCAAGGCCGCCGAGCGCCCCGCCGGCTCCCGCACCGTCGCCGAGCTGGACGCCGGCGTCCACGCCATCGGCAAGAAGCTCGTGGAGGAGGCCGCCGAGTCCTGGATGGCCGCGGAGCACGAGACGCCGGAGCGCGCGGCCGAGGAGATCTCCCAGCTGCTCTACCACGCCCAGGTGCTCATGATCGCCAGCGGCCTGTCCCTCGACGACGTCTACGAGCACCTGTGAGCCTCCCGATGACCAGCAGCTCGACCACCGCTGAGACCTCCGCGCCGCTGCGCATCGCCGTCCCCAACAAGGGGTCGCTGTCCGAGCCGGCGGCGCAGCTGCTGCGCGAGGCCGGGTACGCCACCCGCCGCGAGGGCCGCGAGCTGGTGCTCGCCGACCCCGAGAACGGCGCGGAGTTCTTCTTCCTGCGCCCGCGCGACATCGCCGTCTACGTCGGCTCGGGCACCCTCGACGTCGGCATCACCGGACGCGACCTGCTGCTCGACTCCCGCGCGGAGGCCGACGAGGTCATGCAGCTGGGCTTCGGCGCCTCGACCTTCCGCTTCGCCGGGCCCGCCGCCGAGGTCGGCGGGGGGCTCGACGTCGCCGGGCTGGACGGGCGGCGCGTGGCGACCAGCTACGCCGGCCTGGTGGCCGACCACCTCGCCGCCGCCGGCGTCACCGCCTCGGTGGTCCGGCTGGACGGCGCGGTGGAGACCGCCGTGCAGCTGGGCGTGGCCGACGCCATCGCCGACGTCGTCGAGACCGGCTCCACGCTGCGCTCGGCGGGCCTGGCGGTCTTCGGCGAGCCGATCCTGCGCTCGGAGGCCGTGGTCATCACCCGCCGCGGCGAGGACGGGCCGGTGCGCCCGGCCGGCCTGGAGGTGCTGCTGCGGCGCATCCAGGGCGTGCTCGTGGCCAGGCAGTACGTCATGGTCGACTACGACGTGCCCCGCGAGCACCTCGACGCCGCCTGCGCGCTGACCCCCGGCCTGGAGTCGCCGACCGTGGCGCCGCTGGCCGACCCGGCGTGGGCGGCGGTGCGGGCCATGGTCCCGCGCGCGAGGACCAACAAGGTCATGGACGAGCTCTACGACCTCGGCGCGCGCGCCATCCTCGTCACCACGATCCACGCCTGCCGCCTGTGACGTCGCCGTCGTCGTCCGCCGCCGACGGCGCGGCTCGCCTGCACGCGCCGTTCCGGCCCGTGCGCGGGCGGAGGATGAGCCGGCTGCTGGGAGTGGTGGCCGTCGTGCTGTTCGCGGCGCTCGCCGCCTTCGTGGTCCAGCAGACCGTGTGGGACCGCCTCGGCTTCCTCGTCACCGGGCTGCTGGTGATGGCGTTCTGCGAGATGCAGGCGCGGGTGGTCGCCGTCCCCGACGAGCGGGGGCTGTACGTGCGCAACCTCGTGCGGCGCCGGCGCCTGGAGTGGGCCGAGGTGGTCGGGGTCTCCTTCGGCGGCGGCCGCCCGTGGGTCCAGCTGGACCTCGCCGACGGCGACACCCTGGCCGTCATGGGCGTCCAGCGCGCCGACGGCCAGCGCGGGGTCGCCGAGGCAGACCGCCTGGCCACCCTCGTGGCGCTGCACACCCGCTGACCGGCGGGGGAGGGGCGGCTCCCAGGGAGGCGACGTACGGTGACGCGGTGCCCGCCGCCCCCCACGTCCGGGGCGCCGGCCTGCGGTGGGCCGCGGTGGCGGCCGGCGCAGCGCTGCTCGTGACCGCCGCCCTGGCCGGGCGCCCCGCGTGGAGCGCCGGCGGCGACGGGACCCGCGAGGACGCCACCGCGGTGCTCGCCCGCGCCGCCGCCTCCGCCGGGGTGCCGTTCACCGGTACCGCTACCAGCAGCGGCGCCCTCGGCCTGCCGGACCTGCCGCGCCTGGGCGACGTCGCCGCCCTGGTGGGGGAGAGCACCCGCACCCGCACCTGGTGGTCCGACGAGCGGACCTGGCGCACCGACGTGCTCACGGCCACCGGTGAGCGGGGCCAGTACGCCTCCGGCGGGCAGCTGACCGGCTGGGACTACGAGCGCGACGCCCTCACCACCGGCGCGCCCCTGACCGGCGCGCGCCTGCCGCGCCCGCCGGACCTGCTGCCGCCGGCGCTGGCCCGCTCCCTGCTGGCCGGCCCCGGGGGCCTCGAGGCGGCCGCGCTCGGCGCCGCCGGCCTCGGCGAGCGCGTGGTCGCGGGCCGCCTGGCCGACGGCGTCCGCCTGCGCCCCTCCGGCGACGACCCGCAGGAGGCCGCGCTGTCCACGGTGGACCACGCCGACCTGTGGGTCGACAGGGCGAGCGGTCTGCCGCTGGCCGTCGAGGTGGTCGACGTCGTGGGCGGGCCCGTGCTCGCCGCGGCCTTCGACGACGTCGCCCTCGGCGCTCCCGACCCCGCGGCGCTCGCCGTCCCGGACCCGCCCGGCGCCGCCGAGCGCACCGCCGAGGTCGACGTCGCGGCCGGAGCCGCCACCGCCGCCCCGTGGCTGCTGCCCGAGCAGCTGGCCGGCCTGCCCGCCCTGCAGGACCCGCGCACCACCGGCGCCGTCGCCTACGGCACCGGGCTGCTGCGGCTGGCCGTCGTCTCCCTGCCCGCCGACCAGGGCCGCCAGGCGCTCCGCGCCGCGCAGGCCGCTGGCGCGGACCCGCTCGACGGCGCTGGTGACGCCGCCGGACGGGCGCAGACGGCGCTCGTGCGCGCCGGGGCGCTGAGCGCGGCTGTCGTCCTCGTCCCCGGTCCCCGCGAGGACCGCGCCTACCTCGTCTCCGGCGCCGTGCAGCCCGAGCTGCTCACCCGCGCCGCCGCCCAGCTGGTGGACGACCCCCCGGAGCGCCGCCCGTGACCGCCGCGACCGCGCTGGCCGTGCAGACCACGGGGCTGACCAAGCGCTTCGGGCGGGTGCAGGCCGTCACCGACGTCGACCTGCGCGTCGCCGAGGGCGACAGGTACGGCTTCCTGGGCCCCAACGGGTCGGGCAAGACCACCACCGTGCGCATGCTCCTGGGCCTGGTGCTGCCCACCGCCGGACGGGTCAGCGTGCTGGGCGGCCGGGTCCCGCAGGAGGCCGCCAGGGTCCTGCCGCAGGTCGGCGCCATGGTCGAGGGCCCGGCCGCCATCGGGCACCTGTCGGGGCGGGCCAACCTGCGCCTGCTCGACGCCGCCGTGCCCACCGCGGGAGGCCGGCGCACCCGTCGCCGCCGGGTGGAGGAGGCCCTGGAGGCGCTCGGCCTGGCGCAGGTGGGGCGCCGGCCGGTGCGCGCCTACTCCCTGGGCATGCGCCAGCGGCTCGGCATCGCCGCCGCGCTGGTGCGCCGCCCGCGCCTGCTCGTGCTCGACGAGCCCACCAACGGCCTCGACCCGCAGGGCATCGCCCTGGTCACCGACCTCCTGCTCGACCTGTCGGCGCAGGGCACCACGCTCCTCGTCTCCAGCCACCTGCTCAGCGAGGTGGAGCACCTGTGCACCCGGGTGGGCGTCATGGACCGGGGCCGCCTGGTGGTCCAGGACGACGTCGAGGCCCTGCGCGCCCCCACCGGCAGGCTGCTCGTGACGCTCGCCGGTGCTCCCCGGGGCGACGACGACGACGGCGCGGGTCCGCGCGGTGGCGCGGCGGCCGCCGCACTGCTCGGCCGGCGCCTGCTGGAGGCACCGGCGCCCGCCCCGGGCGGCGGCGCGCGCCTCATGGTGGCCGACGCCGGCGACGTCGTCGGCGACCTGGTCCGCGGCGGCCTGGCCGTGCGCGAGGCGGTGGTGGAGCGGCGCACCCTGACCGACGTCGTCCTCGCCCGCACCACCGCCGTCGGCGAGGGCCTCGCGGCCGCCCCGAGGGCGCGCCCGTGAGGCTCGCGGCGCTGACGGCGGTGGAGCTGCGCAAGCTCGCCCTGCGCCCCCGCACCTGGGTGTCGGTGGGCCTGCTGTGCGCCCTGCCGGTGGTGGTGGCGGCGTTCCTGGCCACCAGCGAGCTGGCGCCGCGGCCGGGGCAGGGCCCGGCCTTCCTCTCGGCGGTGCTCGGCAACGGCCAGCTGTACCCCGCGGCGGCGCTCGGCATCATCGTGCCGGTCTTCCTCCCGGTGGCGGTGTGCGTCGTCGCGGGCGACGCGGTGGCCGGCGAGGCGCAGGCCGGCACGCTGCGCTACCTGCTGGTGCGGCCCGTGGGCCGGACCCGGCTGCTGGTGGCCAAGCTGGTCGCGGTGCTGGCCTTCACCCTCGGCGCCGTCGTCGCCGTCGCGGTGGTCTCCCTGGTGGCGGGCACCCAGCTGCTGGGCACCCGCCCCGACGCGCTCGGCACGACGACGGCCTCGCTGTCGGGCACGTCGCTGTCGCCGGGGGAGCTTCTGGTGCGCACGCTGATGGTGATGGCGTACGTCTCGGTGTCGATGCTGGGCGTGGCGGCGCTGGCGCTGCTGCTGTCCACGCTGGTCGACTCCCCGCTCGTGGCGGCGCTCGGCGGCCTCGCGCTGCTCGTGGCCAGCACGGTGCTGGTGGGCCTGGACGCCGCCTCGGCGGTCCACGAGCTGCTGCCCACGCGGTACTGGCTGGCGTGGGTGGACCTCTTCCGCGACCCGGTGCTGTGGACCGACGTGCGCCGGGGCGTGCTCGTGCAGCTGGGCTGGGCCGGGATTCTGCTGGCCGCGGCGTGGGCCGCCTTCACCACGCGCGACGTCACCAGCTGACCCGGCGGCCCGTCCCCGTCAGGGGGCGCCCAGGAGCGCCCGGCCGCGGGCGGTGAGGGCCTCGCAGTCCGACGGCGGCGGCGCGGAGCCCAGCACCGGGCCGTCCAGCGCGGCGTCGACCACCCCCACCGCCAGCGGGTCGGTGACCAGGCCGCCGTGGTCGACGACGGCGCCGCGGCAGACGCCCTGCAGCTCCACGCCGACGGCGCCGCGCAGCGCGGAGGCGTCCGCCGGCGGCACCACCACCTGGTCGGCGCTCGACCACGCGCTGGTCCAGCGGGTCCCCTCGCCGGGGGTGTCCGGCAGGGTGCGCAGCAGGCCGCTGCCCGGCTGCAGCTGCTGGCAGGCCAGCGGGCAGTCCTGGGGGGCGCTGACCGCGGCGAAGCGGGCCAGGTCGGTGCCGTGGTGGGGGCTGCCCAGGGTGACCACGCGGCGCACCGGCACGCCGCGGCCCGGCCCGGCCAGCCACAGCCGCGCCACCACCCCGCCCGCCGAGTAGCCGACCACGTCCACGGACGGCGCCCCGGCCTGCAGCGCCGCGGCGGCCTCCTCCTGCACCGCACCGGCCTGCTCGGCGAGGTCGCCGGTGCCGCCGCCGACGGCCGCCACCACCTCCACCTGCCGCCCCGCGGCCTCCAGCGCCCGGGCCAGGACCTCCAGGCCGCCGGTGCCGCCGCCGTAGCCGGGCACGAGCAGCACGGTGCCCTGCACGGCCTGGTCCGCGGGCGGCGGCGCACCACCGGGCGCTCCGCCGCGGGCGCCGGGCGACCCCTCGCCCACCACCAGCACCGCCGCGGCGCCGACCACGAGGACGACGAGCAGGGCGATCAGGGCGATCGACAGCCGGCGCCTGGGTGCCACCCGGCGAGCGTGCACGACGGCGGGATCTTCTGCGACAGTTGACGGACCGCCCGCACCACCCGCCCCGGACCCGGAGGCCCTCCCCAGCCATGCTCGACGCGTTCACCGCCCTCTTCGCCGCCGACGACACCGCTGCGACCGCCCCGCTGAGCGGGCTGCAGGCGCTGCAGCTGCTCGCCGTCGCAGCGGGCGCGGCGCTGGGGGCGCTGCTGCTGGGCATGGTCGTGCACGCCGTCGTCCTGCGGATCGGCCGGCGCTCGGTGGTGGCGCGCACCCTCGCCGCCCGCCTCAAGGGGCCCTTCCGGTGGACCCTGGTGGCGCTGGCGGTCCAGCAGGTGCTGGTCAGGTCGGCGGGCAGCGACGGGTGGCTGGCCGCCGCGCGCACCGTGCTGCTGCTCGCGGTCATCGCCTGCATCGGGTGGCTGCTGGCCAAGGTCGTGCTCGTGGTCGAGGACCTGCTCCTCGAGAGGTTCCGCGTCGACGTGGCCGACAACCGCCACGCGCGCCGCGTGCGCACCCAGATCATCTTCTTGCGGCGCATCGCGCTGCTGGCCATCGCGCTGCTCACCCTCGGGGCGATGCTGTGGACCTTCCCCGAGGCCCGCGTGGTCGGCACCGGCATCTTCGCCTCCGCCGGCCTGCTGTCCGTGGTGGCCGGCCTGGCGGCGCAGAGCTCGCTGAGCAACGTCTTCGCGGGCCTGCAGCTGGCCTTCACCGACGCGCTGCGCGTCGACGACGTCGTCGTCGTCGAGGGCCTGTGGGGACGCATCGAGGAGATCACCCTCACCTACGTCGTGGTCCACGTCTGGGACGACCGCCGCCTGGTGCTGCCCTCGACCTACTTCACCTCCACCCCCTTCGAGCACTGGACCCGCAAGGACGCCCAGCTGCTCGGCGTGGTCGTGCTCGAGGTCGACTGGCGCACCGACCTCGACGCCATGCGCGAGGAGCTGCACCGCGTGCTCGAGGCCGACGAGCTGTGGGACCGCCGCGTGGCCGTGCTGCAGGTCACCGACGCCGTCGGCTCCTTCGTGCAGGTGCGCATCACGGTCTCCGCCCAGGACGGGCCGACCATCTTCGACCTGCGCTGCCACGTGCGCGAGGCGATGGTGCGCTGGCTGGTCACCTCCGACCCCGCAGGGCTCCCGCGCCTGCGCCTGGCCGGCACGGGAGCCGAGGAGGCCGCGCAGGCGGCCCTGGCCGCCGGCCGCGAGGAGCGCGTCCCCGCGAAGGGCCAGCACGACCCGCAGGCCCCCCGCCGCGGGCCCGGCGTGCCGACCCCGGCCACCACCGTGCTGCCGCCCGTGCAGGTCCCCGACCGGCGCGACGACTCCCTCTTCACGGGGTCGATGGAGGCCGTGGAGCGCTCGCGGGCCTTCGCCGGGCCCAGCGAGGCCGAGCAGGCCGACCGGGTGGAGCGGATGCTGCGCGAGGAGCGCGAGCGCGTGGAGGCCGAGGAGCGCGAGGCCGTCAGGCGCCGGTTCCGGGAGGACCCCGACCCCGCCCTCACGACGTCGGTCATCCCCACCGTCCCGGAGAAGCGCCGCTGACCCCACCCCGCCCGTGACCACGGGCCTCGCGAGCACCCTCCGGGCGTCCCGCCGGGCGTGCAGAAGTCCGGCGAGCGGGCCTGAGAGCGGCTGAGGGGCGGGTCCTGCGCGCGGGACGGGGCCGCGGTGCCGGGTGCCCGTCCGGCGTCACAGCCGGGTCCGGAGCCACCCCGCTCAGCCGAAGCGCTCCCCGGCGCGCACCGGCACCTTCTCGTGCGCGGCGTCGTCGTCCAGCCCGGCCACCATGAGCAGGTCGACCGTCGCCGAGCGCACCTGCGCGAGCACCACGTCGGCCGACAGGGACGAGCGCGGCACCACCACCGAGGCCAGGCCCACCGCGGCCAGGGCGTCCACGGCGTCGTCCAGCGCCCGGCCGGCGCCGAGGTCCTCGGACAGCCGCAGCACCGCCCCGGCCAGCTCGTCGACCAGCACGAGCAGCTCCGCGGGCACCACCTCCATGCGCTCTGTGGCCACCGCGAGGCGGCGGGAGAGCACGCGGATGTTCCGGACCGCCCTGTCGAGCGGCACCACCAGCGCCTGCACGGTCTGCGCGCGCACGGCGTGGTGCCGGCGGAAGGGCGTGAGCCGCGCCACGTCGAGGCCCTCGGCGACGGCCGCGCGCAGCCTGTCGAGGCGCTCCTGGGTGCCGCGGGCGTGGGCGAGGGCGTCGCGACCGCTGTCGACGTCGCCGTCGCGCGCCGCCGAGGACGCCTCCAGCAGCAGGTCGGCGACGGTGGCGAGCACCTCCTGCGCCAGCACCACGGGCCGGCGCAGCTGCTGACGCGGCACGAGCGTGGCGAGCAGCAGCGCCACCGCGCCGCCGGTGGCGGCGTCGGTCCAGCGGTCGACGATGGCGCCCGTGGTGGCCGGGTGGTACAGCGTGATGAAGACGCCCTGGATGGCGATCTGGTTGATCATCAGCGTGCCCGCGCGCAGGAGGATGGCCACCGACATGCCCAGCCCCACCACCAGGGCGATCTGCCAGGCGCCGGTGCCGAAGGCGCGCACGAGCAGGTCGCCGATGAGCACGCCGATGGCGACGCCCACCACCACCTCGCCCACCCGCCGCAGCCGCTGCCCGTAGGAGACGCCCAGGCCCAGCACCGCGGCGATCGGCGCGAAGATCGGCTGCTCGTGGCCCAGCGCGTAGCGCGCCACCAGGTAGGCCAGCCCGGCCCCGCTGGCGCACAGCACCACGTGCCAGGCGTAGCCGCGCAGCCGGGCGACCCGGGACCGCAGCTCGAGGCGCGGCCTGCTCACCCCCGACATCCTGCCGGGTGGTCAGGTCCGCAGCACGAGGTCCGCGCGCTGGCGCGTGCCCTCCGCGGCGAAGAGCGCCCGCTCCTGCACGGCCCACCGCTCCCAGTGCGGCCGGTAGGCCTCGCCGTCGCGCTCGACGCCGCGCCGCATGCGCTCGTCGTCGTCGGCCTCCACCCACACCAGCGCGGCCAGGTGCGGCGCGCACGGGCGCGAGCCGCAGCCCACCCCCTCGACGACGACGACGGGGGCCGCGGGCACCGGCACCCGCTGCACCCAGGTGTGCGCCACCCAGTCCCAGCGCCGGAAGGCGGCCGGCGCGCCGCTGCTCAGGGGGCCGAGCACCTGCTCGGTGACCAGGCCGACGGCCTCCGCGAGCCCGTCCCAGCCGGGGTAGAGGTCGTCCATGTGCACCACCACGACGTCCACCCCCCGGGCGCGCAGGGCGCCCGCGACGGCGGCCGCCAGGGTGGTCTTGCCCGAGCCGCTCGGCCCGTCCACGGCGAGCACCCGGACCCCGCCCGGCCCGGCGGGGCGGGCCAGGACGAGGTCGGCGGCGGCCTCGGCCGCCGCGGCCGCCTCGGAGGCGGGCAGCTCGAGCACCCGGCGACCCTAGCCGCGGACGGACGCCGCCTAGGCTGGGCCGACGTGAGCCTGGCCGTGCGCGTGATCCCCTGCCTCGACGTCGACGCCGGCCGCGTGGTCAAGGGCGTCAACTTCCGCGAGCTGCGCGACGCCGGCGACCCGGTGGAGCTGGCCGCCCGCTACGACGCGCAGGGCGCCGACGAGCTGGTCTTCCTCGACGTCACCGCCTCCTCCGGGGACCGCGAGACCACCTACGACGTCGTGCGCCGCACCGCCGAGCAGGTCTTCATCCCCCTCACGGTGGGCGGTGGCGTGCGCACCCCCGACGACGTCGACAGGCTGCTGCGCGCCGGGGCGGACAAGGTCGGGATCAACACCGCCGCCATCGCCCGGCCCGAGCTGGTGCGCGAGGTCGCCCAGCACTTCGGCAACCAGGTGCTCGTGGTCTCCCTGGACGCGCGCCGCACCCCGGCCGGTGAGCCTGCGACGCCGTCGGGCTACGAGGTCACCACGCACGGCGGTCGCCGCGGCACGGGGATCGACGCGGTCGAGTGGGCCGAGCGCGTCGCCGAGCTCGGCGCGGGGGAGCTGCTGCTGAACTCCATGGACGCCGACGGCACGAAGGCCGGCTTCGACCTGGAGATGCTCGCGGCGGTGCGGGCGCGGGTCGGGGTGCCGGTCATCGCCAGCGGCGGCGCGGGCGCCGTGGAGCACTTCGCCCCGGCCGTGGCGGCCGGCGCCGACGCCGTGCTCGCGGCGAGCGTCTTCCACTTCGGGCAGATGAGCGTCGGTGACGTGAAGGCCTCGCTGGCCGCCGCCGGCCACCCCGTGCGCTGACGCCCCCTGGCCCGGTGCAGCGCCAGGTCCGGCGCGCACTGCCAGGTCCGCCCGCAGCGTCAGGTCCACGAGGCCGGAACCGGCCTCCGGCACCTGACGCTGCGGCTCGTCCTGACACTTCGGGGGGCGGGTCACATCTGCTGGACCACGCTGGAGAAGGCGGCCACCGCGTCCTCCGGCCCGGTGACCTCGACCTGCGCCGCGCCGCGGCGACCGCTGGCGTGCAGCACCAGCTCCTCGACCTCGCCGGTGACCTCCACGGAGCGCTCGCGCCGCACCGCCACGAGCTGCGGGCCCGCCGGCACCACCAGCACCACGCCCACCGGTGAGCGGCGGTAGACCAGCCGTGCGAGCCCCTTGAGGCTGCGCCACAGCGCCTCGCGCTGGCCCGGTCGCAGCACCTCCGCGCTGGCGGGGTCGGCCGGGTCCCACGAGGGCGCGGCCCGGCGCACGTCCTGCCCGTGCACGTAGAACTCCAGCCCGTTGGCCAGGGCCTCCACCGGCGGCAGCGCCTGCGGGGTCCACCGCGGGGGCCCGGCCCTGAAGCGCTCCACGAGCTCGGCGAACGGCAGGGCGCGCAGCCGCGCCTCGACGGCGTCGGCGTGCGACGCCGCGCGCGCCAGCGCGGGCACGCGGTCGCCCAGCCGCTCTCCCGCCTGCCGGGCGAGGAAGGCGTCAGGCCGCCCGTCGCGCACCACGAGGTGGACGGCGAGCTCGCGCGCGTCCCACCCCTCGCACAGGGTCGGGGCGTCGGGGCCGGCCTGCAGCAGCAGGTCGGCGAGGTGAGCGCGGTCGGGCCCTGTCACGCCGGTCATCCTCGCGCGGCGGGCCGCGCGGGGCACTGCGGGGCGCTGCGGCGCGCCTCGGGGTGCGCCTCGGGAGCGGCCGTCGGTGTCCCGTGTTTCGATACACCGAGTGAGCCGCCTGTGAGTGCCCCCGCCCGTCCCGCCGCGAGCCCCCGCGGCACGTTCCTGCCCGGCCTGAGGATCCTCGCGCGCGGCGCCCGCGAGGAGCCGCGCCCCTTCGCGTGGGCGGTCTTCGGCAGCGTCGTCTACGGCGTCGGGACCGCCGGCAGCGGCTGGATGGTCGGGCGCGTGACCGAGGGCGTCGTCGTGCCCGCCCTCACCCCCGGCGGCCCGGAGGTGACCGCTGCCGACGTCTGGCTCGCGGGCGGCACCCTGCTCGCCATCACGGTGGTCACCGTGGTCGGCGTGCTCCTGCGCCGCATCTTCGCCGGCGCCACCATGTACGGCCTGCAGGCCCGCTACCGGCGCGCCCTGGCGCGCCGCTACCTCGACCTGCCGCTGAGCTGGCACCACTCCCACCCCGCCGGCCGGCTGCTGGCCACCGCCGCCTCCGACGTCGAGGCGACCTGGCAGGCCATGGCCGTGCTCCCGTTCGCGCTCGGCGTCGTCGTCCTCATCGGGGTGGCGGGCGCGGCGATGGTGGCGGCCGACCCGGTGCTGGGCGGCATCGGGCTGGTGGTCGTGCCCGCGCTCGTGGTGGCCAACGCCGCCTACTCGCGGGCGATGTCGCCCCGGGTGCGCCGCGTGCAGCGCCTGCGCGGGGAGGTCTCCGCCGTCGCGCACGAGAGCTTCGAGGGCGCGCTGGTGGTCAAGACCCTCGGCCTGGCCGACGGTGAGGTGGAGCGCTTCTCCCGCCAGGCCGGGCGCCTGCGCGACGCCAACGTGGCCGCCGGGCGCACCCGCGGCGCCTTCGACCCCGTCATCGAGGCGCTGCCGCAGCTGGGGACGCTGCTGGTGCTGGCCGTCGGCGCGGCGCGCGCCGCGGGCGGCTCGGCGGACGTCGGCGACATCGTCCAGGTCGCCTACATGCTCAGCCTGCTGGCCTTCCCCGTGCGCGCCATCGGCTGGACCCTGGCCGAGCTGCCGCGCACCGTGGCCGGTGACGCGCGCCTGCAGTCCGTGCTGCGCGAGAGCGCCACGACGCCGTGGGGCCGGCAGCGGGCCGCGCGCAGCGCCACCCCCGCCGCGCCCGCGACGCGCGGCCTGGAGCACCACCACCCGGTGCCCGTCCCCGACCCGACCGACGCCGAGGACGAGCAGGACGCGCAGGACGACGGCGGGCGCGGCGGCGCAGCGGCCGCTGCGCCCGCCGCCCGCGCCCCGCGCCCCGTGCTGTCCGGGGTCGACCTCGACCTCGCGGCCGGCACCACGACGGCGCTGGTCGGCGGCACGGGGTCGGGCAAGTCGACGCTGGCCGGCCTGCTCGTGCGCCTGGTCGACCCCACGTCAGGGCAGGTGCTGCTCGACGGCCTGGACGTGCGCGACCTCGCCGAGGGCGAGCTCGCGGGCGTGGCCTCGCTGGTGCCGCAGTCGACCTTCGTCTTCGACGACACGGTGCGCGGCAACGTCGCGCTCGGCCTGGACGTCGGCGACGAGGAGGTGTGGGACGCGCTGCGCCTCGCGCAGGCCGAGGGCTTCGTCGCCTCCCTGCCGGACGGGCTCGACACGCGGGTGGGGGAGCGCGGCGCGTCGCTGTCCGGCGGCCAGCGCCAGCGCCTGGCCCTCGCGCGGGCCCTGGTGCGCCGGCCCCGCCTGCTGGTGCTCGACGACGCGACCTCCGCGCTGGACCCCGCCGTCGAGCGGGCCGTGCTCGACGGGCTCGGCGCCTCCTTCGACGGCGGCACGGGCACCACGGTGGTGGTGGTCGCCTCGCGCCCGGCGACCATCGCCCTGGCCGACGAGGTGGTCCACCTCGAGCGCGGCCGCGTCGTCGACAGGGGCACAGCCGCCGAGCTCCTCGAGCGCGACGAGGGCTACCGCGAGCTGGTCTCCGCCTACGCCCGGGCGGCGCGCGAGCGCGCCGCCGCCAGCGAGGGGAGCGCCGCGTGAGCACCGCAGCCCCCAGCCGCAGCGCCGCCACCGGCGCCGACGCCGCTCCGCCGCCGGCCCCCCGGCCCCGCGGGGTGGTGGCGCGCGCCCGCGAGCTCGCCCCCGAGGTCGCCCAGGGCCTCGGCCTGACGCTGGTCTTCGCGAGCATCACCACGCTGGGGCGGATCGTCGTCCCGGTCGCGGTGCAGCAGACCATCGACTCCGGCGTCCGGGCGCCGGGGGGCGTCGACGCCGGGCGCGTCGCGCTCATCACCGCGGCCGCCGCCGTCGTCGTCCTGCTGACCATGGCCACCTCGTGGCTGGTGAACTACCGGCTCTTCCGCGCCACCGAGGCGGGCCTGGCGAGCCTGCGCACCCGCGCCTTCGCCCACGTGCACCGCCTGGCGGTGCTCACCCAGAGCGGGGAGCGGCGCGGGTCGCTCGTCAGCCGGGTCACCTCCGACGTCGACACGATCTCCACGTTCCTGCAGACCGGCATGGTGGTGCTGGTCCTCGCCGTGGGGCAGCTGGTGCTCGCCACGGTGCTGATGTTCGTCTACTCCTGGCAGCTGGCGCTGCTGGTGCTGGCGTGCTTCGTGCCCGTGCTCGTCTTCCGCGGGCGCCTGCAGCGCCCCGTCACCCGCGCCTACCAGCAGGTGCGGCTGCGCATGGGCGAGCTGCTCGGCGCGGTCTCGGAGACCGTGGTGGGCGCCGACGTCATCCGCGCCCACGCCGCCGCCGCGCGCAGCTGGCGCTCGGTCGACGCCGCGGTGGAGGCACACCGCCAGCAGGCGGTCAGGGCCCAGGTCGCCACCGCCGCGACGTTCTCGGTGGGCGTCTTCGTCTCCGGGCTCGTGCTGGCCCTGGTCGTGGTGGCCGGCACCCTGCTCGGCGTCGACGGCGACATCACCCTCGGGCGGCTGCTGGCGTTCCTGTTCATCATCGGCCTGTTCGTCATGCCGGTGCAGGCCGCCACCGAGGTCCTCAACGAGCTGCAGAACGCCCTGGCCGGGTGGCACCGGGTGGTCGAGCTCATCGACACCCCCGTCGTGGTGCCCGACCCCTCGCCGGCCGACGCCGCGGCGCTGCCGCCCGGGCCGGTCGAGGTGCGCCTGGAGGGCGTCGGCTACACCTACCCCGGCACCTCCCGGCAGGTGCTCGCCGGCGTCGACCTCGTGCTGCCGGCCGGCTCGCGCATCGCCGTGGTGGGGGAGACCGGCTCGGGCAAGACGACGCTGGCGCGCCTGGTCACGCGCCTGGTCGACCCCGACGCCGGGCGGGTGCTGCTGTCCGGCGTCGACGCGCGCCGCGTGCCGGAGGCCTCCCTGCACCGGCGCGTGGTCGCCGTGCCGCAGGAGGGCTTCCTCTTCGACACCACGGTCGGTGACAACATCCGCCTCGGGCGGCCCGGCGCCACCGACGGGGACGTGCGCGCCGCCCTCGACGAGCTCGGGCTCGGGCGGTGGCTGGAGCAGCTGCCCGACGGGCTCGGCACGCCCGTGGGCCAGCGCGGGGAGCGGCTCAGCGCAGGGGAGCGCCAGCTGGTCGCGCTGGCGCGGGCGCACCTGGCCGACCCCGACCTGCTCGTGCTCGACGAGGCGACCTCCTCAGTCGACCCGGCCACCGAGGTGCGGCTGCAGCGGGCGCTGGAGCACGTCCTCAGCGGGCGGACGTCGGTGGCGATCGCCCACCGGCTCTCCACGGCCGAGGCCGCCGACGTCGTGGTCGTCGTCGACGCCGGTCGGGTGGTCGAGGTCGGGCCGGCCGCGCAGCTGGCGCACGCCGGCGGGCCGTACTCGCGCCTGCACGCCGCCTGGACCGCCCAGCACGTCTGACCGGTCGGCCGCCGGGCGTCCTCAGCCGAGCGCCCCGTTGCGGGTCCGGGTGCCTCCGGGACCGCAGCCGAGCGCCTGCTTGCGCTTCCGGTGGGGTGAGGACGCGCAGCCGAGCACCCGGCTGCTGTTCGTGCCCCCTCCGGGACCGCAGCCGGTCGCCCGGTTGCGGTCCCGGAGGCGTCAGGTCAGGCCGGGCGCTTCTTCGGGGCGCTCGCGGCGGTCAGCGCCGGGTCGCTGGCCACCACGTCGCCGAGCAGCTCGTCGACCTTGGCCATCACCTCGGCGGGCAGGCGCACCCCGGAGGCCTTGACGTTGTCGGTCACCTGCTCCGGGCGGGAGGCGCCGATGATGGCGGAGGCGACGTTGTCGTTCTGCAGCACCCAGGCCACCGCGAGCGCCGCCATCGACAGGCCCAGGTCGGCGGCCACGGGCTTGAGCTCCTGGACGGCGGCGAGCACGTCGTCGCGCATCCACCGGGAGATCATCTGCGCGCCGCCCTTGGTGTCGGTGGCGCGGCTGCCCTCCGGGGGCTGCTGGCCGGGCAGGTACTTGCCGGTCAGCACGCCCTGGGCGACGGGGGAGAAGACGATCTGCGACAGGCCCAGCTCCCGCGAGGTCGGCACGACCTGCCCCTCGATGACGCGGTAGAGCGCGGAGTACTGCGGCTGGTTGGAGACCAGGCGGAAGCCCGCCTGCTGCGCGAGCGCCTGGCCGGCGCGGATCTGGTCGGCGGTCCACTCCGAGACGCCGATGTAGAGCGCCTTGCCGGAGGCGACGACGTCGGCGAACGCCGAGATGGTCTCCTCCAGCGGGGTCTCGGTGTCGTAGCGATGCGCCTGGTAGAGGTCGACGTAGTCCATCTGCAGGCGCTCGAGGCTGTTGTCGATGCTCTCGAGGACGTGCTTGCGGGACAGCCCGACGTCGTTCTTCCCGCCGGGGCCGACCGGCCAGTAGACCTTGGTGAAGACCTCCAGCGACTCGCGCCGCTCGCCCTTGAGCGCCTCGCCGAGCACCTCCTCGGCAGCACCGTTGGCGTAGACGTCGGCGGTGTCGAAGGTGCTGATGCCCGCGTCGAGCGCCGCGCGCACGCACCGCGTCGCGACGTCGTTCTCGACCTGCGAGCCGTGCGTCAGCCAGTTGCCGTAGGTGATCTCCGAGATCTTGAGACCGCTGCGTCCGAGCTTCCTGAACTCCATGCGTCCATCCAACCCCGCATCCTGTGACGCCGCTCACCCGCCCCGGACGCCGCCGGGCGCCGCCGTCACCGCTGGGCGCGGGCCAGTGCCGTGGGCAGGGCCTCGAGGAGCGCGTCCACGTCGGCCTCCGTCGAGCTCCACCCCAGCGTCGCCCGCACGGACGTGCGCGCGGCGTCCTCGGACAGCCCCATCGCGAGCAGCACGTGCGAGGCGTCGTCGCTGTCCGCCGAGCACGCCGACCCCGACGAGCACGCCACCCCCGCCAGGTCCAGCTCGGCCAGCACCAGCTCACCGGACAGCCCCGGCAGCACGAAGGACGCGTGCCCCGGCAGCCGGCCGGCACCGGGCGCGGCGCCCGTGAGCGAGACGTCGACGCCGGCCGCGGCCCCGGCCCGCAGCACCCCGGCCACGAGCCGGTCTCGCAGCCCGGCGAGCCGGGCCACCTCGTGCTCCCGGCGCGCCGCCGCTCCCGCCAGCGCCGTCGCCAGGCCGACCGCGGAGGCCACGTCCACGGTGCCCGACCTCCGGCCGCGCTCCTGCCCGCCGCCCAGCGCGAGCGGCTCCAGCGGGGTGCCGGACCTCACGGCCAGCAGCCCGGAGCCGCGCAGCCCGCCCAGCTTGTGCGCCGAGACGCTCACCGCCGCCACGCCCCCGGCCGAGGACCCCAGCGCCCACAGCCCGGGCAGGTCCAGCACCCCGGCGCTCTGGACGGCGTCGACGTGCAGCGCCACCCCGCGCTGCGCGCACAGCTCGGCCACCCCACCGGGCCCGGCGAGGGGCTGCACGGTGCCCACCTCGTTGTTCGCGTGCATCACCGAGACGAGCGCCGTCCGCTCGGTGACCACCTCGGCCAGGGCCGCCACGTCCACGCGGCCCTCGCCGTCGACCCCGACGACGTCGACGCGCCAGCCGCGCCGCTCCAGCTCGCGCGCCGGCTCCAGGACCGCCGCGTGCTCGACGGCGGTGGTGACCAGGTGGCGCTCCCGGCCGCGCGAGGCCACCACCGCGGGGGCGACCCCCAGCACGGCGAGCCCGTCGGCCTCCGTCCCGCCGGAGGTGAAGACCACCTCGCCGGGCCGGCAGCCCAGGGCGGCCGCCGCCGCGGCGCGCGCCCGCTCCAGGCCGTCCCGGGCCTGCTGCCCGGGGGTGTGGACCGACGCGGGGTTGGCGGTGACCTGCACGAGGTAGGGCCAGACCGCCTCGAGCACCTCCCGCGTGGGCGGGGAGGTGGCGGCGTGGTCGAGGTAGTGCGTCATCGGTCGGTCGTCCTGGTCGTGGTGTCAGCCGGTGCGGGTGCGGACCGGCGCCACCTCGGCGTCGTCCCCGACGTCCAGGCCGACGTCCAGCGCGGTGGAGGCCTGCGTGAGCCCGCCCACCGACACGAGGTCGACCCCCGTCGAGGCGATGGCCCCGATGGTCTCGCGCCGCACCCCGCCGCTGGCCTCGACGACCACCCGCCCGCCGCTGGCCCGCTCGTGCTCGCGCACCGCGGTGACGCCCGCGCGCAGGTCCTCCAGGGAGAAGTTGTCGAGCAGCACCCCGTCGACGCCGGCGGCCAGCACGGCCGGCAGCTGGTCGAGCCTGTCGACCTCGACCTCCACGAACGTCGTGTGCGGCACCCGCGCCCGCACGGCGGCGAGCGCGGCCGTCACGCCGGCGCCGACCAGCGCCAGGTGGTTGTCCTTGACGAGCACCGCGTCGGACAGCGACCAGCGGTGGTTGCCCCCGCCGCCGCAGCGCACCGCGTGCCGCTCCAGCGCCCGCAGGCCGGGGGTGGTCTTGCGGGTGTCGACCACGCGGGCCCGCGCGCCGGCGGCCGCGACGAGGGCGACGTGCTCGGCCGTGGCCGTCGCCACGCCGGACAGGTGCTGCACGAGGTTGAGCGCCACGCGCTCGGCGCGCAGCACCGCCAGGGCGCTGCCGGCCGCGCGGGCGAGCACCTGCCCCGGCGCGATGCGGTCACCGTCCTGCGCCAGGACCTCGACGACGACGGCGCCGGGGCCGCCCTGGGCGCCCACCAGGCGCGAGGCCTGCGCGAGGGCCTCGGCGAACGCGCCGACCCCGGCGAGCACGCCCTCCTGGCGGGCGCGGAGCACGGCGGTCGTGGTCACCGACGGGTCCAGCAGCGACTCGCTGGTCACGTCCCCCCACGGCGCGTCCTCGGCCAGGGCCCTGGCGACGACGTCGGCCAGCGCCCCCGCGACCGAGCCGGCCGACCCGGCCGAGCCGGCCGCCGCGCTCACGCGCCACCGCCGGGCGCGGCGCGCAGCAGCACGTGCCGGGCCGGCTCCCGGCGCCCGGGGTGGTCGGTGCGGGCGTGCGCGCCGCGGCTCTCCTCGCGGGCGAGCGCTCCGGCGGCCAGCAGGGCGGCGACGTCGGTCAGCGCGCCCTCCTCGGCGTCGGCGCCCTCACGGGTCACCGCAGCCCCGGCGAGGGTCTTGGTGAGCAGCTCCAGCCCGCCGCGGTCGCGCAGCAGCCCGGCGTGCTCCCACACCAGCTCCCGCAGCTCCGCGCGGGGCAGCACCCCCTGCGGCAGCTCGACCTCGACCTCCGCGTCGTCGGCGCTGGTCGCAGCCCTGGTGACGTCCGCCGCCGCGGCGCCGAGGAGGGCCGCCGCCGCCCGCGCCCCGAAGACGGCGCCCTCCAGCAGCGAGTTCGAGGCCAGGCGGTTCGCGCCGTGGACGCCGGTGGAGGCGACCTCGCCCACCGCCCACAGCCCCGGCAGCGTGGTGCGCCCGTCCAGGTCGGTGAGCACCCCGCCCATGGCGTAGTGCGCGGCGGGGGTGACGGGCACCGGCTCGCGGGTCCAGTCCAGCCCGGCGGCGCGCGTGAGGGCGTCGATGCCGGGGAAGCGCGTCCGCAGCCCCTGCACGCCGGTGGCGTCCAGGAGCACGGGAGCGCCGCCCTGGGCGGCCATGGCGGCCGCGCAGGCGCGGGCGACCACGTCGCGCGGCGCGAGCTCGTCGGTGAACCGGCGCCCGGTGGCGTCGAGCAGCACGGCGCCCTCGCCGCGCACGGCCTCGGAGACGAGGAAGGTGCGCCCGTCGCGCCCGGTGCCCGCCGTGGGGTGGAACTGGACCATCTCGACGTCGCGGGCCACCGCCCCGGCGCGCACGGCGGCTGCGAGCCCGTCTCCGGTGGCGACCGGCGGCGCGGTGGTGTGCGCGAAGGCCTGCGCGTGCCCGCCGGTGGCCAGGACGACGGCGCGGGCCCGCACGAGCAGGCCCTCCCCGCCCGGGCCGCGCAGCCGGGCACCGGTCACGGCGGTGCCCGGACCGCCCTGGGTGACGAGCTCGACGAGGGCCGTCCGCTCCAGCAGCGCCGCCCGAGAGGCACGCACCGCGGCGCCGAGGGCCCGCGCGACGTGCGCTCCGGTGGTGTCGCCGCCCGCGTGCACGACCCGCGGCCGGGAGTGCGCCGCTTCCAGGCCGCGCGCGCGGCTGCCGTCACGGCGGCGGTCGAGCACCAGGCCGCGGCGCTCGAGGGCCACGACGGCCTCCCCTCCCGACTCGCAGAGGACCGCCACCGCGGCTGGCACGCACAGCCCGTCGCCGGCGGCGAGGGTGTCGGCGACGTGCAGCGCCACGGCATCGCTGCCGGCGGCCTCGTCGAGCGGGGGCCGGTCGTCGGTGAGCACCGCGGCGATGCCGCCCTGCGCCCACGCCGTCGCCCCGTCGCCGAGCGCCGCCTTCGTCGCCACCGCCACGCGCGCGCCGGGGGCCAGCCGCAGCACCTCCAGCGCCGCGGTCAGCCCGGCGACGCCGGACCCGAGCACGAGCACGTCGACGTCGAGGCGCTGCTCGCCGACGGGCCCGGTCGCCGCGCCCGTCGTCGTCGGGGTCCAGGTGGTCACGGGACGACCGCCAGCATCCGCTCCAGCGCCGTGCGGGCGTGCGCGGCGGCGTCGTCGTCGACCACCACGCGGTTCACCACGGGGCCGAGCTCGGCCTCGGGCGCCCCGGCCGCCAGCGCGGCCTCGCGCTCGACGAGCGACTCCAGCACCCACGCGAGGTAGCCCGGGTGGATGCGGTACATCGTCGAGCAGGGGCAGATCACCGGGTCCAGGCAGGTGATGGTCTTGTCCGGGTGGGCGTCGGCGAGGCGGCGCACGAGGTTGACCTCGGTGCCGATCGCCAGGGTGGCGCCCGCCGGAGCGGCCTCGACGGCCCTGATGATGAACTCGGTCGAGCCGGCCTGGTCCGCGGCGTCGACGACGTCCTGCGGGCACTCGGGGTGCACCACCACGTGCACGGACGGGTCGGCGGCGCGGGCGGCGTCGATCTGCGCGGTCGTGAAGCGCTGGTGCACCGAGCACCAGCCGCGCCACAGCAGCACGCGCGCGTCGACGAGGGCCTGCGCGCTGTTGCCGCCGAGCGGCTTGCGCGGGTCCCACAGAGGCATGAGGCCGGCCGGCACGCCCATGGCCGCCGCGGTGTTGCGGCCCAGGTGCTGGTCGGGCACGAAGAGCACCCGGCGGCCGCGCGCGAACGCCCACTCCAGCACGGCGGTGGCGTTGGAGGAGGTGCAGACGATGCCGCCGCGGGACCCGCAGAACGCCTTGATGGCGGCGGAGGAGTTCATGTAGGTGACGGGCACCACCTCCACCAGGCCGTCCTCGCCGGGGACGTCCAGGGGGCGGCCGATCGCTGCCTCGAGCTGGTCCCAGCAGTCCTGGACGGCGTCGAGGTCGGCCATGTCGGCCATCGAGCAGCCGGCGGCGAGGTTGGGCAGCACCACGGCCTGGTCGGGCCGGGTCAGCAGGTCGGCGGTCTCGGCCATGAAGTGCACGCCGCAGAAGACGACGTAGCGCGCCTCCGGCCGCTCCAGGCTCCGGCGGGCCAGGAGGAAGGAGTCTCCGGTGATGTCCGCGTGCGCGATGACCTCGTCGCGCTGGTAGTGGTGGCCGAGGACGACGACGGCGCTGCCGAGCGCCTCCTTGGCGGCGCGGATGCGCGCGTGCACCTCGTCGGCCCCCATGCGGCGGTAGCGCTCGGGGATCTGCTGCTGCACCGGCGTGTGCGCGGGGGCGGTGTCGACCACCGAGGCGCCCGGCCCGTACTCGGGGGCCGGCGCGGGCAGGCCGGGGAGGGCGTCCAGGGCGAACGGCTCGGCGGCCAGCCGGGCGTCGCAGGAGCTCACGGCGGGGGAGCCGCCGGCGGGGGCCGACCGGCCGAGGGTGACGGCGACGGAGACCATGTCTGTCCTCTTCCTGTTCCTGCGGTGCGGGTCCGGGCTCAGCCGAGCTCGGGGCGGGACTGCCAGGGCGGGTAGCCGCCGGTCGCGCCGCCGGGGGGCAGGACGGCGCGGTAGAGGCGGGCTGGGCGGTGCGCGGCGCCGGAGCGGACCTCGTCGGTGGCCTCCACGGCTCCCGAGGCCGCCACGCTGCGGCGGAAGTTGGCGGGGTCGAGGGTCTTGCCGAGCACGGCCTCGTGGACCCCGCGCAGCTCGGCGAGGGTGAAGGTGGGGCCCAGGAAGTGCTGGGCGATGGCGGCGTAGCCGACCTTGGTCCGCAGCCGCCACAGGGCGTAGTCGACGATCTCGGCGTGGTCGAAGGCGAGGTCGCCGACGGTCTCGGGCAGCCGGTCGGCCGGGGCCCAGCGGACGTTCTCGCCCACCTCGACGGCCGCGGCCTCGGGGGCGCGCACCAGCGCGGTGTAGACCACGGAGACCACGCGCCCGGTGGGGGAGCGGTGCGGGGCGCCGAAGGTGTAGAGCTGCTCGAGGTAGCTCGGGCGCAGCCCCGTGGTCTCGGCCAGGGTGCGGCGGGCGGCGGAGCTGAGGCGCTCGTCGGGGCTCACCCAGCCGCCGGGCAGGGCCCAGCGGCCGTCGAAGGGCTGGCGGGTGCGGCGCACGAGCGGCAGGCGCAGCTGCGGGCGCTCGTCACCGCAGCCCGCGGCGGTGCCCGGCAGCAGGGCCAGGATGACGGTCGAGACGGCGAGGTCCAGCGACGCGCCCATCCGCGCACTCCCGTCCCTCGTGCCGCCGGCCCCGTGCCGGCTCGATCAGGTCAGCGCGACACTAACACCACTTCGGGTCGTCCCGACAAGAAGTCACCCTCCGACCGCCTGTGGTCAGGAGGGGGATCGTGCCGGCACCCCCTGACCACGGGAGGGGAGGGTCAGGGACGGACCGCGCCCAGGGGCACGAGCAGCTCCGCCCGGATGGCGCCGCCGGTCAGCTCGCGCACCCGGTCCAGGAAGGCCGCCGTCGCCCGCCGCGCCTCGTGGGCCGCGTGGCCGCCCTCGGCGTACTCCTCGAAGAACACCCTGGCCAGCGGCTCGCCCTCCACCGCGTGGACGACGTAGGTGAGCGTGCCCGGCTCGTCGGCCGCGAAGCCCGGCAGCACGTCGGCCACGAGCGCGTCGAAGGCCGCCAGCGCCGTCGCGTCGGGCAGGTCGAACCGCACGGCGATGGCCCGCGCCGGCGAGGCCGCGGCGTCCCGCGCCAGGGCGTCGCGCAGCACGACCTCGTGGTCGAAGGCCAGGCGCTCGCCGGCGGCCCGCTCCCCGTCGTCCTGTCCGGCGGCGGGCAGCACGTCGGCCACCGGCACCCAGGACGCCTCGGCGGCGTCGTCCCCGCCCGTCACGGCGGCCGCGGGGCCGTCCTCGGGCAGCCGCACCCACCAGGCGCTGGAGACCACCCGGCCGCGCGGGTCGCGCCCGGGGACGCCGTAGACGCCCAGCTGGTGCAGCGCCACGTCGGCCAGGTCCAGCCCGGTCTCCTCGGCCAGCTCGCGCAGGGCGGCCACCTGCGGGTCCTCGTCGGCCTCCACGAAGCCGCCCGGCAGCGCCCAGCTGCCCGCGAACGGCTCCGAGCCCCGGCGCACCAGCAGCACCCGCTCCACCCCGGCGGTGCGGTGCAGGGCCACGACGTCCGCGGTCAGCGCGGCGTTGGGACGGGCTGTCGGCATCTCGCTCACCCGCGCCAGCCTGGCACCGCCCCGGCGCGGCGTCGCGCTGGCGCGAACGGGTGCACCGCGCCGGCAGTGGTGGCGCAGCGTGCTCGAGTGACTGCACCCTGTGAGGACGAAGCGCTGGAGCGAGACCGCTCGCGCGGGCGGGAGGAGGCGGCGGTGCTGTGGACCACCCGCGAGCAGGTGCTCGCCGCCCGCCGCAGCACGCCCTGGTACCAGCTGGAGGCGCTCGCCCGCAGCCGCGACGCGGTGACCCGCCTGCGGGTGGCCAGGAACCCCTCCGCGCAGGGCGACGCCCTGGTCCTGCTCGCGCGCGACGCCGACCCCGAGGTCCGCGAGCAGGTAGCACGGCGCACCGACCCGTCGGCCGCGGTGCTCACCCGGCTGGGTGCGGACGCCAGTGCCGCGGTGCGCGCCGCCGTCGCCCGCAACCCCGCCACCCCCGGGGAGGTGCTGCGCGCCCTGGCCGAGGACCCCCACCACGGCGTGCGCTTCGCCGTGCAGGCGAGCCAGCGCCAGCGCCTGCGCGCCGCCGGGGAGCAGGCCGGCGCGCCGCGGGGCGCCGACCCCGACGCCCTGGCCGCCACCGCCTGATGCGCCCGACCCCCGCGCTGCGCGCGGCTGGGATGATGCACGCGTGAGCAGCACGACCAGCGGTGAGCAGACCACCGGCTCCCCCCTCGACCCCGCCCTCGCCGCCCTGCTGAAGCGCGACGCCGCCGGCCTGGTGGCCGCGGTGGTGCAGGCCCACGACACCCGCGAGGTGCTCATGGTCGGGTGGATGGACGACGAGGCGCTGCACCGCACGCTCACCACCGGCCGCAGCTGGTTCTGGAGCCGCAGCCGCGAGCAGTACTGGCGCAAGGGGGACACCTCCGGTGCCGTCCAGCGCGTGCGGACCGTCAGCCTCGACTGCGACGGCGACGCCGTGCTCGTCACCGTCGACCAGACCGGCGGCGCCTGCCACACCGGCGACCGGACCTGCTTCGACGCGCGGCCCCTGCTCACCGACGAGGCGGCCCCGTGACCGCCGCGACGACGCCGGCGCCCACCCCCGACCTCACCACCGGCACCACCTGGCCCGACCTGCCGGCCTTCCGGCAGCTGGCCCGCGACCGGCGCGTCATCCCCGTGGTGCGCCGCCTGCTCGCCGACGCCGAGACCCCCGTCGGCGTCTACCGCAAGCTCGCGGGGGCCGAGCCCGGCACCTTCCTCCTGGAGTCCGCCGACCACGGCGGGGTGTGGTCGCGCTACTCCATCGTCGGCGCCAGGTCGGCGGCCGTGCTCACCGAGAAGGACGGCGAGGCGCACTGGCTGGGCACGCCGCCGGCCGGCGTCCCGACCGGCGGGGACCCCCTCGTCGCCGTCCGGGAGACCCTGGCCGCGCTGCGCACGCCCCGCCTCCCCGGCCTGCCCCCGCTGACCGGCGGCCTGGTCGGGGTGCTCGGCTGGGACGTCGTGCGCCGCTGGGAGCGGCTGCCCAGCCCGCCGCGCGCGCAGGGCACCGAGCCCCCCGAGCTGGCGCTGTGCCTGGCCACCGACCTGGCGGTGGTCGACCACGCGGACTCCTCGGTGCTGCTGGTGGCCAACGCCGTCAACCTCGACGGCAGCGACGAGCGCGTCGACGAGGCCTGGGCCGACGCCGTCGCGCGCCTGGACGCCATGGCCGCGAAGCTCGCCGAGCCGGCGCCCTCGACCGTCTCCACCCTGGACCCGGAGGCCGCCGCCGGGGCGGCCGCCGCCCCGCCGCGCCGCACGTCCACCGCCGCGCAGTACGAGGCGGCGGTCGAGGCGGCCAAGGCCGCCATCCGCGACGGCGAGGTCTTCCAGGTGGTCCCCTCCCAGACCTTCGAGGTCGACTGCCCCGCCGACGCCCTGGACGTCTACCGGGCGCTGCGGGCCACCAACCCCAGCCCGTACATGTACCTGTTCCGGTTCGCCGACGCCGACGGCGCCCGCTACGACGTGGTCGGCTCCAGCCCGGAGTCCCTCGTCAAGGTCGAGGGCGGGCGGGCGATGACGCACCCCATCGCCGGCACCCGCCCCCGCGGCGCCACCCCCGAGGAGGACACGGCGCTGGCCGCCGACCTGCTCGACGACGCCAAGGAGCGCGCCGAGCACCTCATGCTCGTCGACCTGGCCCGCAACGACCTCGCCCGCGTGTGCCGCCCGGGCACGGTCGAGGTGGTCGAGTTCATGGAGGTGTGGCGCTACAGCCACGTCATGCACCTCGTGAGCACGGTCACCGGCGAGGTCCGCGAGGGCAGGACGGCGTTCGACGTCCTGCAGTCCACCTTCCCCGCCGGCACGCTGTCGGGGGCGCCCAAGCCCCGGGCGCTGGCGCTCATCGACGCCCTCGAGCCGGTGCGCCGCGGTCTGTACGGGGGCACCGCCGGCTACTTCGACGTCGCCGGCGACCTCGACATGGCCATCACCATCCGCAGCGCCGTCCTGCGCGACGGCGTCGCGCGGGTGCAGGCGGGCGCGGGCGTCGTCGCCGACTCGGTGCCCGCCAGCGAGGAGGCCGAGACCCGCGCCAAGGCCGCCGCCGTGCTGGCCGCGGTGGCCCGCGCCAGCGCGCTGCGCCCGCTGTCCGGTGCCTGAGCCCGACCTGCCGGGGCACGGCCCCGGCGACCGGCCCGGCGACCGGCCCGGCGACCCGCCGCGCGGCCGGTCCCGCGGTCGGCGGCGCGGTCGCGCGCCGGTGGTGCTGCTCGGCCTGGTCGCCGGCGCCCTGCTGCTGGTGGCCAGCACCCAGCCGTGGGTGCTGGCGGCGCTGCCGGTGGGCCCCGGGGGCAGCGCCGCGGAGCTGGCGGTGAGCGGCCGCGACTCCGCTGCCGCCGTGCCCGCGGTCGGCGTGGTCGCCGTCGCGGGGGCGCTGGCCCTCTCCACCCTGCGCGGGGCGGGACGCGTCGCCGCCGGTGCGCTCCTGGTGCTCGCGGGCCTGGCGGCGGCGGCGGCCGCGGTGGTGCTGGTCTCCGACCCCCTCGGTGCCGCCGTGCCCGCGGCGCGAGCGGCCACGGGGGTCGGCGAGGTCGACGGGGCGCGCACCACCGCGTGGCCGTTCCTGGCGCTCGTGCCCGCGCTGGGCGTCCTGGCCAGCGGTGCGCTCGCCCTGGTCCGGGGGCGCTCGTGGGGCAGCTCGGAGCGCTTCGAGGCGCCCACCTCCGCGGCCGGACCCGGGGGGCCGGCGCGCGCGTCCGGCCCCGTGGCGCCGAGCCGTGCGGGTCTGTGGGACGGGCTGAGCCGCGGGGAGGACCCGACGGCGGGCCCAGGGGACCCCGACGGGGACTCCGAGGCGCAGCAGGGCGGCGGTCCCGGCGACCGGCCCGGCGACCGGCCCGGCGACCTGGCCGGTGGCGGTCGGGGCGACGCCCACCGGCCCGACCGGGCAGAATGACCGCTGACGTCCCGACCCGGGGCCGCAGCCACCTGGAGCAGCGCCCGCCCGCAGCCTGAGGAGCGAGATGAGCACCGACGCCGACAGCAACCCGATCATCCAGCAGCGCCGCGAGGAGGTCGAGGGCCACATCGACCACGGCCACTCCGTCGCCGGCTGGACCGGCGCCGCGCTGGGGCTGCTCGGCTCGGCCGTCGCGGGCGTGGCCGTCATCCTCGCGCTGGTGTGGCTGTTCTGGGTGGGGATCGTCGTCATGCTCCTGGGGCTGCCGGTCGGCTGGGCCCTGGGACGCGCGGGCAAGGGGCAGAAGCAGCACCCGCAGCAGCACGGCAAGCCCACGCCGGTGCGCTGAGGCGCCTGCTCGACCCCCTCACGGCTCAGGCCCGGCCGCCGGCTCCGCGCTGGCGGCCGGGCCTGAGCCGTGGGAGGAGCGGCGCTCAGCTGGTCTGGACGCCGAGCTGCTCCTCCAGGCACTGCTGGTAGCCGGCCTGGTCCTGGCTCTCCAGGAAGGTGTTGCAGTTGGCCGCGCGGCTGCCGATGAAGCCGAAGAAGACGATGGCGATGACGCTGAGCACCACCGCCAGCAGCCCCAGCACGATGCCCGTGATGGCCATGCCGCGGTTGGTGGCCAGGCCGCGCTTGGCCCGGCGGCTGCCGATGACGCCCAGGACGATGGCGACGAGCCCCAGCAGGCCTCCGATGACGAAGAAGCCGGACAGCAGGGCGAGGATGCCGAGGATCAGCGCGGCGAGCCCGACGCCGTTGCGCGGCGCGGGCCTGTCGTAGCCGCCCTGCCCGGGGTAGGCCGGGTAGCCGCCCTGCGCGCCGCGCCCGTCGCCGTGGGGAGCGGGCTGCTGGTAGCCCTGCGGGTGGCCCTGGCCCTGGTCGCGGTACTGGTCCTGGGGCGGCCCGGCGGGGTACCCCTGTCCGGAGGGGCCGGAGGGCGCCGACTGCTGCCAGGAGGGCTGCTGGGAGCCCCCCGACGCGGGGCTCGAGCCGGTGCGCGGCGGCTGGTCCGACGTGCCGTAGGGGTCCTGCGTGCTCATGGGGCCTCCTGGTCCGTGTCTGCTCCGCCGGCGAGCGGGTCCTGCGGCAACGGTAGCGATCTTGCGGCGCCGCGCCTGTCGATCAGCACCCGGGCGGGTGCGAGCCGCTGGTGGGAGACCGGACCGGGGGCCCGCGGGCGACGACTACCCTGGCCCCGTGAGCGTTCTGGAGGACATCCTCGCCGGCGTCCGGGAGGACCTGGCCGAGCGCCAGGCCGCCACGTCGCTGGACGAGCTGAAGGAGGCCGCCCGCCGGGCCCCCTCGGCGCGCAGCGCCCTGGAGGCGCTGCGGCCCGGCGGCGACGACCGGGGCCAGGTGACCGTCATCGCCGAGGTCAAGCGGTCCAGCCCCAGCAGGGGGGCCCTGGCCGCCATCGAGGACCCCGCCGCGCTGGCCAGGGAGTACGAGGCGGGCGGGGCCAGCGCGATCAGCGTGCTGACCGAGCGCCGCCGCTTCGGCGGCAGCCTGGACGACCTGCGCGCCGTGCGCGCTGCCGTCGACGTCCCGGTGCTGCGCAAGGACTTCGTCGTCTCCAGCTACCAGGTCTGGGAGGCCCGGGCGGCCGGCGCCGACCTGGTGCTGCTCATCGTGGCCGCCCTCGAGCAGGAGGCCCTGGTATCCCTGGTGGAGCGGGTGCACTCCCTGGGCATGTGCGCGCTGGTCGAGGCGCACGACGAGGCCGAGGTCGACCGCGCCGTGGCCGCGGGCGCCCAGCTCGTCGGCGTCAACGCGCGCGACCTGAAGACCCTCGAGGTCGACCCGGCCACCTTCGCCCGGTGCGCCCACCGCATCCCCGACTCCGTCGTGAGCGTCGCCGAGTCCGGCGTCCGCTCCGCCCACGACGTGGTCGAGCACGCCCGCGCCGGCGTCGACGCCGTGCTGGTGGGCGAGGCGCTGGTGACCGGCCGCGACCCCCGCTCCGCGGTGGCCGACCTCGTCGCCGCCGGGTCCCACCCGTCGCTGCGCGCGGTCTCGCGCAGCGGCAAGCCGTGAGCGCCGCCGTGACGCCGTCCCCGTCCTCGCCGACCTCGTCGGCCAGCGCGGCGCTGGACGAGCAGCCGCTGTTCCAGCGCGTCGGCCAGCGCGGGCCCTACTTCGGGGAGTTCGGCGGCCGCTTCGTGCCCGAGGCGCTCATCGCCGCCCTCGACGAGCTCGACGCGGAGTACTCCCGCGCCGCCGCCGACCCGGCGTTCGCCGCCGAGCTGGACCGGCTGCAGCGGGAGTACACCGGGCGGCCGAGCATCCTCACCGAGGTGCCGCGCTTCGCCGAGCACGCCGGCGGGGCCCGGGTGCTGCTCAAGCGCGAGGACCTCAACCACACCGGGTCGCACAAGATCAACAATGTGCTGGGCCAGGCCCTGCTGACGGTCCGCATGGGCAAGAAGAGGGTCATCGCCGAGACCGGCGCCGGCCAGCACGGCGTGGCCACGGCCACCGCCGCCGCGCTCATGGGCCTGGAGTGCACGGTCTACATGGGCGAGGTCGACACCCGCCGCCAGGCCCTCAACGTGGCCCGCATGCGCCTGCTCGGCGCCGAGGTCGTGCCCGTCAGCACGGGCACCGCCACGCTCAAGGACGCCCTCAACGAGGCCTTCCGCGACTGGGTCGCGCACGTCGACGACACCCACTACGTGCTCGGCACGGTGGCCGGCCCGCACCCGTTCCCGGCGATGGTGCGCGACTTCCACCGCACCATCGGCGTGGAGGCCCGCGCCCAGGTGCTCGAGCGGGTCGGGCGGCTGCCCGACGTCGTCGCGGCCTGCGTGGGCGGCGGCTCCAACGCCATCGGCATCTTCCACGCCTTCCTCGACGACCCCGAGGTCCGGCTGCTGGGCCTGGAGGCCGCCGGCGACGGCGTCGAGACCGGCCGCCACGCCGCCTCCATCACCGGCGGGGTCTCCGGCGTGCTGCACGGCGCCCGCTCCATGGTGCTGCAGGACGAGGACGGCCAGACCCTGGACAGCCACTCCATCTCCGCCGGCCTGGACTACCCCGGCGTGGGCCCCGAGCACGCCCACCTGGCCGCCACCGGCCGCGCCCGCTACGAGCCGGTCACCGACGCCGAGGCCATGGAGGCGTTCCGCCTCCTGTGCCGCACCGAGGGCATCATCCCCGCCATCGAGACCGCCCACGCCCTGGCCGGCGCCCTGCGCGCCGGCCGCGAGCTGGGACCCGGCGGCGTGGTGCTGGTGAACCTCTCCGGCCGCGGCGACAAGGACGTCGACACCGCCGCCCGCTACTTCGGGCTCGTCAGCGACGCCGACCTGGTCGCCTCCGAGGCCGAGCGCGTGGCAGGCCCCGTGGAGGAGACGGAGGCGACCGGCTGGTGAGCACCACCGACGCCCCGCAGACCGCCGGGCTGAGCAGCGCCTCCGCGCTGGACGCCGCCCGAGCCGCCGGCCGCTCGGCGCTGGTCGGCTACCTGCCCGCCGGCTTCCCCGACCGGACCACCAGCGTCGACGCGCTGCGCGCGTCGGTGGCGGCCGGGCTCGACGTCGTCGAGCTGGGCCTGCCCTACTCCGACCCCGTCATGGACGGGCCGGTCATCCAGGAGGCCGCCGAGGCGGCCCTGCGCGGCGGCACGCGCATCCGCCACGTGCTCGAGTCCGTCGAGCAGCTCAGCTCGGCCCCCGACGGGGAGCGCGCCCCCGTCCTGGTCATGAGCTACTGGGCCCCGGTGCTGCGCTACGGCGTGGCCGCCTTCGCCCGCGACCTCGCCGCCGCCGGCGGGGCCGGCCTCATCACCCCCGACCTCGTGCCCGACGAGGCGGGGGAGTGGATCGCCGCCAGCGACTCCCACGGCCTGGAGCGCGTCTTCCTCGTCGCGCCGTCCTCCACGCCCGCGCGGCTGGCCTCCACCGCCGCGGCCTGCCGCGGGTGGACCTACGCGGCCTCCACGATGGGCGTCACCGGCGCCCGCGCCTCGGTCGGCTCGGCGGCGGAGGGCCTCGTGGCCGCCTCCCGCGCCGCCGGCGCCGAGCGCGTCTGCGTCGGCCTGGGCGTCTCCACCGGGGAGCAGGCCGCCGAGGTCGGCGCCTACGCGGACGGCGTCATCGTCGGCTCCGCGCTGGTGCGGGCCCTGTCCGACGACGGCGTGACGGGCCTGGAGCGCGCCGTGCGCGGCCTGGCCGCCGGCGTCGCCGCCTCCCGCCGGTGACCGGCGTGCTGACCGGCGTGCTCAGCCCGGTGCTCGCAGCGGGGGCCGGGTCCGGGGTCCTCGCCTCCATCCCGAGCCCCGCGCAGGGCGTGTGGCACCTGGGCCCGGTGCCGCTGCGCGCCTACGCCTTCTGCATCCTGGCCGGCATCGCCCTGGCCGTGTGGGTGACGGACCGGCGCTGGCGCGCCCGCGGCGGCCTGCCCGGCCAGGTGGCCGACATCGCGCTGTGGGCGGTGCCGTTCGGGATCGTCGGCGGGCGGCTCTACCACGTGGTCTCCTCCCCGCAGGCCTACTTCGGCGAGGGCGGCGACCCCGTCGCCGCCCTGTACGTGTGGAACGGCGGCCTGGGCATCTGGGGCGCGGTCGCCCTGGGCGCCGTCGGCGCCTGGATCGGGTGCCGCGCCGTGGGCGCCCGCTTCTCCTCCTACGCCGACGCCCTGGCCCCGGGGCTGCTGCTCGCCCAGGCCGTCGGCAGGTTCGGCAACTGGTTCAACCAGGAGCTCTACGGCCGGCCCACCACCCTGCCGTGGGCGCTCGAGATCGACCCCGAGCACCGGGAGCCGGGCTACGAGGACGTCGCCACCTACCACCCGACGTTCCTGTACGAGGCGCTGTGGAACGTCGGTGCCGCCGGCGTGCTGGTCTGGGCGCAGCGGCGGTTCCGGCTCGGCCACGGGCGGGTCTTCCTCGGCTACGTCGTCCTGTACGTCCTCGGCCGGGTGTGGATCGAGGCCCTGCGCATCGACCCCGCGGAGCAGGTTCTGGGGCTGCGCCTCAACATCTGGACCTGCCTGGTCGTCGGCCTCGCGGCCGTGGTCGCCTTCGCGGTCAGCGCCCGCCGGCACCCCGGCGTGGAGGACTCGGTGCTGCTGCCCGGCCGGGCCGGGGAGTCTGGCGGCGAGCCCGGCGCGGAGGCCGGCGGCGAGGGCGGCACCGCCGTCACCACCGGCCCCGCGGCCGCCGGCTCCGGCCCGGACGGCCCCGGTGGCGCCGGGAGCGCCGCCCCTGACGGCGGCGACCGCGCCGACCGCGCGAGACCGTCCGGTGGGCGGGACGCCTAGTCTCGCGATGTGAGACGGGCGTCACCGCGCGGGCACCGGCGGCGTCCCCCCGCGGTGCTATCGTCGCCACCAGCGTGCCGGGCCAGCGCCGTCCCTGCTCGACGAGTTCAGCACCACCAGTCGACCAGCAGCACTGCCGCCAGCCCCGAGACCACCCCCGGCGGACCCCGCCCGCCGGCCAGCCCCGAGGACGGTCACCATGGCCCCCACGCGCGACGCCTCCCGAGCCCTGCAGCGCTTCTCCGCGCAGCCCGCGGCGCAGGGCCTGTACGACCCCGCCGCCGAGAAGGACGCCTGCGGCGTGGCCTTCGTGGCGGACCTGCGCTCCGGTGCCACCCACCAGGTGGTCGAGCAGGCCCTGACGGCGCTGCGCAACCTCGACCACCGCGGCGCCGTGGGCGCTGAGGTCGACAGCGGTGACGGGGCCGGCATCCTCCTGCAGGTCCCCGACGCCTTCCTGCGCGCCGTCTGGGCCGAGCAGGCGGCCCCGGGCGGCGTGGAGCTGCCGCCCGCGGGCCAGTACGCGGTCGGCCTGGGCTTCCTGCCCGACGACGACGGCGAGGAGGCCATCGCCAAGGCCGAGATCGCCGCCACCGCCGCCGAGGAGGGCCTGCGCGTGGTCGGCTGGCGCGAGGTGCCGGTGACCGCCTCCCTCGTGGGCCAGACCGCCCGCTCCTGCATGCCCCGCTTCCGCCACCTGGTCGTGGCCGGCGCCGGCGCGAAGCAGGGCGTGTCCGGGCTCGAGCTCGACCGGCTCGCCTTCGTGCTGCGCAAGCGCGCCGAGCGCGAGCTCGACGTGTACTTCGCCTCCCTGAGCAGCCGCACCCTGGTCTACAAGGGCATGCTCACCACCGGGCAGCTCGAGCCGTTCTTCCCCGACCTGTCCGACCGGCGCCTGGCCACCCAGCTGGCCATCGTGCACTCGCGCTTCTCCACCAACACCTTCCCCAGCTGGCCGCTGGCCCACCCGTTCCGCTACATCGCCCACAACGGCGAGATCAACACGGTGCGCGGCAACCGCAACTGGATGCGGGCCCGCGAGAGCCAGCTGGCGACCCCCCTCATCGAGGGCGACCTGTCGCGCCTGTTCCCGGTGTGCACGCCCGGCGCCAGCGACTCGGCCTCGTTCGACGAGGTGCTCGAGCTGCTGCACCTGACGGGGCGCTCGCTGCCCCACGCCGTCCTCATGATGATCCCGGAGGCGTGGGAGAACCACGCCCAGATGGACGAGGCCCGGCGCGCCTTCTACGCCTTCCACGCCAGCTTCATGGAGCCGTGGGACGGTCCGGCCGCCGTGACCTTCACCGACGGCCGCCTCATCGGCGCCGTGCTCGACCGCAACGGCCTGCGCCCCTCGCGGTACTGGGTCACCGACGACGGGCTGGTCGTGCTGGCCAGCGAGGTCGGCGTGCTCGACATCGCCCCCGAGCGCGTGGTGAGCAAGGGCCGCCTGCAGCCGGGCCGCATGCTCCTGATCGACGTCGGCACCGCCGAGGAGCCGGGCCGGATCATCCCCGACGAGGAGGTCAAGGGCCAGCTCGCCGCCGAGCACCCCTACGCCGAGTGGCTGCGCGAGGGGCTGGTGCAGCTGGAGGACCTGCCCGAGCGCGAGCACGTCCTGCACACGCACGCCTCCGTCACCCGCCGCCAGCAGGCGTTCGGCTACACCGAGGAGGAGCTGCGCCTCATCCTCGCGCCGATGGCCGCCACCGGCGCGGAGCCCGTGGGCTCGATGGGCACGGACACGCCGATCGCGGTGCTCTCCGAGCGCCCGCGGCTGCTCTTCGACTACTTCACCCAGCTCTTCGCGCAGGTGACCAACCCGCCGCTGGACGCCATCCGCGAGGAGGTCGTCACCAGCCTCGGCGTGGAGATGGGCCCGGAGTCCAACGCCCTGGACGCCACCCCCGCGCACTGCCGCCAGCTGCGCCTGCCCTTCCCGGTGATCGACAACGACGAGCTCGCCAAGATCACGCACATGGAGGCCGACGGCGACCAGCCGGGCTTCGCCACCCACCGCGTGCGCGGGCTGTACCGCGTGGCCGGGGGCGGGGAGGAGCTGGAGCGCCGCCTGCGCGAGATCTGCGCGGAGGTCTCCGAGGCCATCGCCGCGGGCGCGCGGTTCGTGCTGCTGTCCGACCGCGACTCCGACGCCGTCTGGGCGCCGATCCCGTCGCTGCTGCTGACCAGCGCCGTGCACCACCACCTCATCCGCGAGAAGACCCGCACCCAGGTCGGCCTCGTGGTCGAGGCCGGTGACGTGCGCGAGGTGCACCACGTCGCGCTGCTCATCGGCTACGGCGCTGCGTGCATCAACCCCTACCTGGCCATGGAGTCCGTGGAGGACCTGTGCCGCCACGGGCTGCTGGAGGGCTCCGACCCCCAGCAGGCGGTGCGCAAGCTCATCTACGCCCTCGGCAAGGGCGTGCTCAAGGTGATGTCCAAGATGGGCATCTCCACCGTCGCCTCCTACCGCGGCGCCCAGGTCTTCGAGGCCATCGGCCTGAGCCAGGAGCTGGTCGACCGCTGGTTCACCGGCACCACCACCCAGCTGGGCGGGGTCGGCATCGACGTGGTCGCCGCCGAGGTGGCCGCCCGCCACGCCCGCGCCTACCCGGTCGAGGGCGCCGCCCCGGCGCACCGCCGCCTGGACGTGGGCGGGGAGTACCAGTGGAAGCGCGAGGGCGAGCCGCACCTGTTCGACCCCGAGACGGTCTTCCGCCTGCAGCACGCCACCCGCGCGCGCCGCTACGACGTCTTCCGCCAGTACACCTCCCGCGTCGACGACCAGGCCGAGCGCCTCATGACGCTGCGGGGGCTGTTCTCCTTCAAGGACGCCGCCGCGACCGGCCGCCAGCCGGTGCCGCTGGAGGAGGTCGAGCCGGTCAGCGAGATCGTCAAGCGCTTCTCCACCGGGGCGATGAGCTACGGCTCCATCTCCGCCGAGGCGCACGAGACCCTCGCCGTCGCCATGAACCGGCTCGGCGCCAAGTCGAACACCGGCGAGGGCGGCGAGGACGTCGAGCGCCTGCTCGACCCCGAGCGCCGCAGCGCGATCAAGCAGATCGCCTCGGGCCGGTTCGGCGTCACCAGCGCCTACCTCACCCACGCCACCGACCTGCAGATCAAGATGGCGCAGGGCGCCAAGCCGGGCGAGGGCGGGCAGCTGCCCGGCCCGAAGGTCTACCCGAACATCGCGAAGACCCGCCACGCGACGCCCGGCGTCGGGCTGATCTCCCCGCCGCCGCACCACGACATCTACTCCATCGAGGACCTCGCCCAGCTGATCCACGACCTCAAGAACGCCAACCCCGCGGCGCGCGTGCACACCAAGCTCGTCTCCGAGGTCGGCGTCGGCACGGTCGCGGCGGGCGTGGCGAAGGCCCACTCCGACGTCGTCCTCATCTCCGGGCACGACGGAGGGACCGGCGCGGCGCCGCTGACCTCCCTCAAGCACGCCGGTGCCCCCTGGGAGCTCGGGCTGGCCGAGACGCAGCAGACGCTGCTCCTCAACGGCCTGCGCGACAGGGTCAGCGTGCAGGTCGACGGCCAGCTGAAGACCGGCCGCGACGTCGTCGTGGCGGCGCTGCTGGGCGCTGAGGAGTTCGGCTTCTCCACCGCCCCCCTCGTGGTCAGCGGCTGCATCATGATGCGCGTCTGCCAGCTGGACACCTGCCCGGTCGGGGTGGCCACGCAGAACCCCGTGCTGCGCGAGCGCTTCACCGGGAAGCCGGAGTTCGTGGTCACCTTCTTCGAGTACCTGGCCGAGGAGGTGCGCGAGCACCTCGCGGCGCTGGGCTTCCGCAGCCTGGACGAGGCCGTCGGCCAGGTCGGCTCCCTGGACGTGCGCCGCGCGGTGGACCACTGGAAGGCCTCCGGCCTGGACCTGACCCCGGTGCTGGCCGACGTGGAGGTGGCCGACGGCGCCGCGCGCCGCCAGACGTCCGCGCAGGACCACGGCCTGGAGAAGGCGCTGGACCACCAGCTCATCGCCGCCAGCCGCGCGGTCCTCGACGGAGGGCTCGACGCCGTGCGGGAGGGGGAGCGCGTCAGCGCGACCTTCGCCATCCGCAACGTCAACCGCACCGTCGGCACGATGCTCGGCCACGAGGTCACCAAGCGGTTCGGACCCGACGGGGCCCCCGACGGCGCCATCGACCTCACCCTCGTCGGCTCGGCGGGCCAGTCCTTCGGCGCCTTCCTGCCCGCGGGGGTCACCCTGCGCCTGGTCGGCGACGCCAACGACTACGTCGCCAAGGGCCTGTCCGGCGGCCGGGTGGTGGTGCGCCCGCACGAGGGCGCGCCCTTCGCCGGCCCCGGCGCCGTGGACAACGTCATCGCCGGCAACACCGTCGGCTACGGGGCCACGTCGGGGGAGGTCTTCCTGTCCGGCCGGGTGGGCGAGCGGTTCGCCGTGCGCAACTCCGGCGCCACCATCGTGGTGGAGGGCACCGGCGACCACGCCTGCGAGTACATGACCGGCGGCGTCGTCCTCGTCCTGGGCGAGACCGGGCGCAACGTCGGTGCGGGCATGTCCGGCGGCACCGCCTACGTGCTCGACCTGGCCGCCGAGAAGCTCAACGCCGCCGCCGTGCGCAGCGGCGAGCTGACCTCCCGCCCGCTGGCGGAGGGCACCGACGCCGAGCGCGCCCTGGTGGCCCGGCTGCTGGCCCGCCACGCCGAGGAGACCGGCTCCGCCGTCGCCTCCTCCCTGCTGGAGGGCGGCGAGCTCACCGGCGAGGCCCTGAGCCGGTTCACCGCGCTCGTCCCGCGCGACTACGCACGCGTCACCGCGCTGCGCGAGCGCGCCACCGCCGAGGGGAACGACCCCGACGGCGCCGACGTCTGGCAGCAGATCATGGAGGCCGTCCGTGGCTGACCCCCGAGGGTTCCTCACCACCCCCGTCCGCGAGAACGCCCCGCGCCGCCCCGTGCCGGTGCGCATCCGGGACTGGCGGGAGGTCTACGAGCCCGTCGACCAGGCCGTGCTGAGCCGGCAGGCGGGCCGCTGCATGGACTGCGGCATCCCCTTCTGCCACAACGGCTGCCCGCTGGGCAACCTCATCCCGGAGTGGAACGACCTCACCCGCCGCGGGGACTTCCGCGAGGCGATCGAGCAGCTGCACGCCACCAACAACTTCCCGGAGTTCACCGGCAAGCTCTGCCCCGCCCCGTGCGAGGCGGCGTGCGTGCTGGGGATCAACCAGGACCCGGTGACCATCAAGCTGGTCGAGGAGTCGATCATCGAGCGCGCCTGGGACGAGGGCTGGGTGCAGCCCCTGCCGCCCGAGCGCCTCACCGGCAAGACCGTGGCCGTCATCGGCTCCGGGCCGGCGGGCCTGGCGGCGGCCCAGCAGCTCACCCGCGCCGGCCACACCGTGGCCGTGTACGAGCGCGACGACGCCCTGGGCGGGCTCATGCGCTACGGCGTGCCCGAGTACAAGATGGAGAAGCGCCACATCGACCGGCGCATCCAGCAGATGGAGGCGGAGGGCACCCGCTTCCGCACCGGCGTGGACGTGGGCGGTGACGTCGACGCCGCCCGCCTGGCCGACCGGTACGACGCGGTGGTCATGGCCGTCGGGGCCCTGCGGCCGCGTGAGCTCGACGTCCCGGGCCGCCACCTGCGCGGGGTGCTGCAGGCGATGGAGTTCCTGCCGCAGGGCAACAAGCTGGCCCTGGGCCAGCCCGTGCCCGCCTCCGTGCCGGAGGAGAAGCGCCTCACGGCCGAGGGCAAGGACGTCGTCATCATCGGCGCGGGTGACACCGGTGCCGACTGCCTGGGCACCGTGCTGCGGCAGAACCCGCGCTCGGTGACGCAGCTGGCCATCGGCCCGACGCCGCCGCCGGACCGCACCGGCAACCAGCCGTGGCCGACCTACCCGCTGGTGTTCCGCACCTCCTCCGCGCACGAGGAGGGCGGCGAGCGCGTCTACACCGCCTCCACCACCGAGCTGGTCGACGACGGCGAGGGCGGCGTGGCCGGGCTGCGCATGGTCGAGGTGGTGCGCCACCCCGACCGGACGTACACGGTGGTCGAGGGCTCCGAGCGGGAGCTGCCCGCGCAGCTGGTGCTGCTGGCGCTGGGCTTCTCCGGCGTCGAGCAGATGCCGATGGTGGAGCAGCTGGGCCTGGAGGTCGGCGCCGACGGCGCGCTGGTGCGCGACGCCGGCTGGCAGTCCTCGCGCCCGGGCACCTTCGTGGTCGGCGACGCCGGCCGGGGGGCCAGCCTCATCGTCTGGGCGATCGCCGAGGGCCGCGCCTGCGCGGCTGCCGTCGACGAGTTCCTCACCGGCCGTCCCAGCACGCTGCCGGCCCCCGTGACCCCGTCGGCGCGTCCGCTGGCGGTCTGAGGCCCGCTCACCGGTGAACGGCGTGTGAACGCTCACACGCGCAGCGCTGCGCCGGGCCGCGCCGGGCGCCCCCGGGGTCGGGGGCGACCTGCGCGGGCCTAGGGTTGGGTCCATGCGCCGCGCGAAGATCGTCTGCACGCTGGGGCCTGCCCTCGACACCCCGGAGCGGATGGCAGCCGTCATCGAGGCCGGGATGGACGTGGCCCGCCTCAACATGTCCCACGGGGACCAGAGCGACCACCTGCGTCGCTACGACCTGGTCCGGAAGGCCAGCGACGCCTCCGGCCACGCCGTCGCGATCCTGGCCGACCTGCAAGGGCCCAAGATCCGCCTCGGCCGCTTCACCGACGGGCCGCACCTGCTGGCCGTCGGTGACAGCTTCACCATCACCACCGAGGACGTGCCGGGCACCAAGGAGATCTGCTCGACCACCTACAAGGGCCTCGCCGGTGACGTGGCCCCGGGCGACCCGCTGCTCATCGACGACGGCCGCGTCGGCCTCGAGGTGACCGCCGTCGACGGCCCGCGCGTGCACACGAAGGTGGTCGTGCCGGGCCCGGTCTCCAACAACAAGGGCATCAACCTGCCCGGCGTGGCCGTGAGCGTGCCGGCGCTGTCGGAGAAGGACGCCGAGGACCTGCGCTGGGCCCTGAAGACGGGCGTCGACTTCATCGCCCTGTCCTTCGTGCGCTCCGGCGCCGACATCGACGACGTCCACGCGATCATGGACGAGGTGGGCGTGCGCCGCCCCGTCATCGCCAAGGTCGAGAAGCCCCAGGCCGTGGACGACCTCGAGGGCATCGTCGCCGCCTTCGACGGCGTCATGGTGGCCCGCGGCGACCTCGGCGTGGAGCTTCCGCTGGAGCAGGTGCCGATCGTGCAGAAGCGCGCGGTGGAGCTGTGCCGGCGCAACGCCAAGCCGGTGATCGTGGCCACCCAGATGCTGGAGTCGATGATCAGCGCCCCGCGCCCCACCCGCGCGGAGGCCAGTGACGTCGCGAACGCCGTCCTGGACGGCGCCGACGCGCTGATGCTGTCCGGCGAGACCAGCGTCGGTGAGTTCGCCATCGAGACGGTGCAGACGATGGCGCGGATCATCGCGAACACCGAGAAGGAGGCGCTCGACAGGATCCGCCCCCTCGGCACCACGCCCCACACCCAGGGCGGCGCCGTCACCTGGGCGGCCCGGGCGATCGCCGAGAACATCGGCGCCAGCCAGCTGGTCACCTTCACCGTCTCCGGCGACTCCGCGCGCCGCATGGCGCGCCTTCGCTCCCCGATCCCGGCGCTGGCGTTCACCCCCGACGCCGCCACGCGCAACCAGCTGGCCCTGACGTGGGGCACCGAGCCGTTCCTGGTGCCCTTCGTCGACACCACCGACGACATGGTCGCCCAGGTCGACCAGGCGCTGCTCGACATCAACCGCGTCGAGAACGGCTCCACCGTGGTCATCGTGGCCGGCTCCCTGCCGGGCAAGGTCGGCTCGACCAACGCGATCCGCGTGCACCGCGTCGGAGACGCCAAGAACCAGTAGGACGACGACGGCGAGGGGCCGGGTCGGGCGCAGCGCTGCTGCGCCGGGCCCGGCCCCACGCGGTCCCGCCCGTCCTCGCCCGGGGAGGGGTCAACTCTTGGGGCCGACGTGCTCGTCGAGGACCGCCACCGACGCCCTGCGGGCCACGGCAACCGTGTCGCGGCGAGGGTGCGTGTGAGCGAGCCCGAGCCGGTCGAGGGCCGCGCAGCAGATGCCGATGATGTCGGTCGAGGTGTTGCTGAACAGGTAGCGCGGGTAGCCCTCGTACCGCTGCCCGTTCGCGCCGACGGCCCAGTTCTGGACGCGGCAGCCGTCGCTGTGGAACAGGCCCCGCAGCAGCCGTCCGGGGTGCTCCTCGACGATCGCCTGCTGCCAGGGCTCGAGCGCGATGGCGCGCTCGTGCTTGCGCCCCGGCCCGTGCTGCGGGAACAAGCACGTCCAGTGGTGCCAGGACGCGCAGATGGCGCTGCAGCCCTTCATCCGTCGGCGCCAGACCTTCGTCCCGGGCTTGACCGTCGTGATGGACGCCTCGACCTCGTCGCTCAGAGCCGGGTACCGGTCGTCGTTCTAGATGGTGAGCAGCCGAGGCGCGCCGCGTGCCAGGGCGATGTGCCCGTCACCGAGGTACCAGCCCAGGAGGTGTGCGTAGGCCGCCTCGTCGACACGACCGCTCTCGCACCGGGGGCAAGCGGCTGAGCCCGTCCGGCCGGGAGCCTCGACCAGGTCCTCCCGGCGGATGCGCCGACGCCAGCGCCGGATGGTGTTGACGCAGATGCCGAGCTGGTGGGCGACCTGCGCGTCGGTGAGGCCGGCCTCGCGCAGGCGGGCCGCCTCCTGGAGCACGGGCCAGGGGGTCGGTGCGGGCACGTGGTGATCGAACACGCGACCACCGACAGCGCTCGAGCCTCTGGGTGCCGGGTGCGGGACTCGAACCCGCACGCCCTTTCGGGCAGAGACTTTTGAGATCCCAGTGTCTGCCTGTTCCACCAACCCGGCGGTGAGGGATGACCATCGTCATGACCTCACCCCACGACCACTAAAGTACCGGTCGTGAGCGAGCAGGGTACCCAGGCGGAGCCGGGCGCAGGGCCGCGCCGGCGCGTCGTCGTCGCGGAGGACGAGGCGATCATCCGCCTCGACGTCGTCGAGATCCTCCGCGAGGCGGGCTACGACGTCGTCGGCGAGGCCGGCGACGGCGAGAGCGCCGTCCGCCTCGTCGAGGAGCTGCAGCCGGACCTGGTGGTCATGGACGTCAAGATGCCCGTCATGGACGGCATCAGCGCCGCCGAGCGCATCGGCAAGGCGCGGCTGGCGCCCGTCGTCCTGCTGACGGCCTTCTCCCAGCGCGAGCTGGTCGACAGGGCCCGCGACGCGGGCGCCATGGCCTACGTCGTCAAGCCCTTCACCTCCGCGGACCTGCTGCCCGCCGTCGAGATCGCCGTCTCCCGCTTCCAGGAGATCGCCGACCTCGAGGAGGAGGTCGCCGACCTGTCCGAGCGCTTCGAGACCCGCAAGCGCGTGGAGCGGGCCAAGGGCCTGCTCATGACGCGCATGGGCCTGTCCGAGCCGGAGGCGTTCCGCTGGATCCAGAAGACCTCGATGGACCGCCGCCTCACCATGCGCGAGGTGGCCGACGCGGTGCTGAGCCAGGTCACCAGCTGAGCGCGCACGACGCGCGGTGACGGGCGGTCACCGAGGGTGCGGGAGATGACTCCTGCCGCCCTCGGGGGCCGCCCGCAGCCGCGTCTAGGTCACGGATGCACAACAACCGAGGTCAGGCCCTCCGCGCGGGTGCGCACGGCGCTTACGGTCACCTGACCCGCGCGGCGCCGCACGTGAGCGCCGCACCCCCGAGAGGACCTCCATGATCCGATCCCTGCGCGGAGCCGGCGCGATCGCCGTGCTCGGTGTCGCCTCCCTCACCCTGGCCGCCTGCAGCGGCGGCAGCAGCGAGCCCGAGGCATCTGCCACGTCGGCCGACACGAGCGCCAGCCCCTCCGCCTCGGTCTCGCAGGCCGCCGTCGAGGAGGGTGACGGCACCCTCACCATCGGCACCCTGCTCCCGCAGACGGGCTCGCTGGCCTTCCTCGGCCCGCCGGAGTTCGCCGGCGTGCAGCTGGCCCTCAACGACATCAACGCCGCCGGCGGGTACAACGGCAAGGACGTCGTCTACAACCAGACCGACTCCGGCGACACCACCACCGACATCGCCTCCCAGTCGGTGCAGCGCCTCCTCGCCGCCAACACCGACGCCATCATCGGTGCGGCCTCCTCGGGCGTGTCCTTCACCGTCATCGACGCCATCACCGGCGCCGGCGTGACGCAGATCAGCCCGGCCAACACCTCCCCGGACTTCACCACCTACAACGACCGCGGCCTGTACTGGCGCACCGCGCCCTCCGACGTGCTCCAGGGCCGCGTCATGGGCGACCTGCTCCTGCAGGACGGCCACCTCGACGTCGCGACCATCACGCTGGACGACCCGTACGGCTCGGGCCTGCAGTCCAACATCCAGCAGGCGCTGGAGGCCGGTGGCGGCCAGATCGTCACCAACCAGGTGTTCAACCCGGACGCGGCCACCTTCGACGCCGTCGCCTCCGAGGTCGCCTCCGCGAGCCCCGAGGCCATCGTGGTCATCGCCTTCGAGCAGACGACCCAGATCATCCAGGCGCTGCAGACGCAGAACATCGGCCCGAACGCGGTGCCGACGTACTTCGTCGACGGCAACCTGTCCAACTACGCGGAGGACTTCCCGCCCGGCACGCTCGAGGGCGTCAAGGGCACCCTGCCCGGTGCCGCCACCAGCGACGACTTCCGCTCGCGCCTGCTCGAGGTCGACCCGTCGCTGACCGACTTCAGCTACTCGCCGGAGTCCTACGACGCGACCGTCCTGGTCGCGCTGGCCGCGCAGGCCGCGAAGAACGACAGCGGCACCGCGATCGCCTCGCAGCTGCAGGCGGTCTCCGAGGGCGGCACCAAGTGCACCGCCTACCAGGAGTGCCTGGACCTGCTGAACGCCGGCACGGACATCGACTACGACGGCTTCTCCGGCCCGATCGAGTTCAACGCCCAGGGCGACCCGACCCAGGCGACGATCGGCATCTACCAGTACGGCAACGACAACACCTACACCAACGTGGACTACATCGCCGGCTCCCTGTGAGCCGCTGACCCGCGCGCCGAGGGCGCCGCTCCCACCCGGGGGCGGCGCCCTCGGTGCGTCTGCGGGTGCGCACCCGCCGCCTCGTGGGCGCAGGGTGGCCCCGGTCCCGTGGGAGTGGACCAGGGCCACCCCGCGCCCACGCGCAGGAGCCCCTGGCGCCCGCCCAGGACGCACGAGGACGACGACAGGGGGCGCCACCCGGCCGGGTGGCGCCCCCTGTCGCAGCGGTCGGGCGGGCTCAGTTCTTGGCGAGCGTGCCCAGGTAGAGCTCGATGACCTTCGGGTCGGTCGCGAGGTCGCGGCCGGTGCCCGTGTAGGCGTTGCGGCCCTGGTCCAGCACGTAGGCGCGGTCGCAGATCTGCAGGCAGCGCGCGGCGTTCTGCTCGACCATCACCACGGAGGTGCCGGTCTTGTTGATCTGCCGCGTGCGCAGGAAGACCTCGTCCTGCATGGCGGGGGACAGGCCCGCGCTGGGCTCGTCGAGCAGCAGCACGGAGGGGTCCATCATGAGCGCCCGGCCCATGGCGACCATCTGGCGCTCACCGCCCGACAGCGACCCGGCGCGCTGGGCCCTGCGGGCGCCGAGCGCGGGGAAGAGGTCGGTCACCACGTCGAAGCGCTCCTTGAAGCGCGACGGCGCCTGGTAGCAGCCCATCTGCAGGTTCTCCTCGATGGTCAGCGAGGGGAACACGTTGTTGTTCTGCGGCACGAAGCCCACGCCCTGGCGCACGAGGCGGTCGGCGCGCAGGCCGGTGATCTCTTCGCCCTTGAGCCTGACGCTGCCCGAGCGGATCTTCACCAGGCCGAAGAGGGCCTTGAGGAAGGTCGACTTGCCGGCGCCGTTGGGGCCGATGATGCCGACCAGTTCGCCCTCGTGGCAGTACAGGTCGGTGCCGTTGAGGATGTTGACGCCGGGGAAGTAGCCGGCCACGAGCTCGTCGGCGCGCAGCACCGCGCCCTCGGCGGCGCCGACGTGCGCCGACCTGTCCTCGATGGTGGTCGAGCTGGCGTGCGCGCCGCTCATGCCTGGTGCCTGCCCTTCGCGTCGTCGCCGTCGTGGCGTGCCCGGCCGTGCTGGTCGTGCTGCTCGTGGTGCTCGGCGGCGATCTCCGCCTCGACCTCGGCCTCCACCTGGGCCTCCAGGCGCGCCGCGGCGTCGTCGTCGGCCAGGGACACGTCGTGGTGGCCGCCGAGGTAGGCCTCGATGACCGCCGGGTCGGCCATCACCGAGTCCGGCGGGCCCTCCGCGACGACCTTGCCCTGGGCCATGACGACCACCCAGTCGGCGATGTCGCGGACCATGTCCATGTCGTGCTCGACGAAGAGCACGGTCATGCCCTGCTCGCGCAGGTCCTTGACGTGCCCGAGCAGGGACTGCGTGAGCGCTGGGTTCACGCCGGCCATCGGCTCGTCGAGCATGACGACCTGCGGGTCGCTCATGAGCGCGCGGGCCATCTCGAGCAGCTTGCGCTGGCCGCCGGAGAGGCTGCCGGCGAAGTCGGCGGCCTTGGCGTCGAGCTTGAAGCGGCCCAGCAGCTCCATGGCGCGCTCGGTGTTGGCCTTCTCCTGGCTGCGCCAGAAGCCGGCGAAGGCCGCGCGCAGCAGGCTCTCGCCCTTCTGGCCGGAGGCGCCCAGCAGCATGTTCTGCAGCACCGTCAGGCGCGAGAGCGCCTTGGTGAGCTGGAAGGTGCGGACCATGCCCCGGCGGGCGACCTTGTGGGCGGGCACGCGGGCCAGGTCCGTGCCGTCGAAGGACCACTGCCCCTCGTCGGGCCTGTCGAAGCCGGTGAGGAGGTTGAAGAACGTCGTCTTGCCTGCGCCGTTGGGGCCGATGAGCGCCGTGATGGCGCCGCGCTGGACCTCGACGTGCTCGACGTCGACGGCGGCCAGGCCGCCGAAGCGGCGCACGACGCCGTCGGCGATGATCACCGGGTCGGGCTTCTTGGCGCCCGGCACGCGGGGGACGTCGGCCAGCGCGCGGGTCGCGGCCTCCTTGCGGGTGCCCTGCTGGTCGACCGCTGCGGTCGCAGGGGCCGTGGTGTCACCGGCCATCGAGAGCCAGCTCCCTCCGGTCGCCGAAGATGCCTTGCGGCCTGTAGATCATGAGAAGCATGAGCGCGAGCCCCACCAGCATGAACCTGACCTGGCCGACCTGCGTGGTGGTCATGAGCCCGGTGGGGATCCAGCCCGCGCCGATCGCCCCGCGCAGCAGGCCGTCGGTGAGGGAGAGCACCACCCAGAAGATCGCCGCTCCGACCACGGGCCCGAGCACGCGGGCGGCGCCGCCGAGCAGCAGCACGGTGTAGGTGAAGAAGGTGAACGCCGTCGCGTAGTTGTCGGGCTGGACGGCGGCGCGGCCCAGGGAGAAGACGAAGCCGGCCAGCGTGCCGACCAGGCCGCCGAGCACCAGGGCCTGCATCTTGTAGGCGTAGACGTTCTTGCCGAGCGCGCGCACGGCGTCCTCGTCCTCGCGGATGCCCTTGAGCACGCGGCCCCAGGGGCTGCGCATGATCGCCCAGGTGGCCAGGGCCACCAGGGCCACCAGCACCCAGCCGACGAGCAGGATCCAGGTGTTGCGCTCGTTGTAGGTCCACGGCCCGAAGCCGTAGCGACCCTGCGGGAACGGGTTCAGCGCGTAGAAGCCCTCGGCGAAGCCGGTCAGGCCGTTGGAGCCGCCGGTGTAGGCCCCCAGGGAGTTCGAGCGCGCCAGCAGGCGCACCACCTCCGAGGCCGCGATGGTGGCGATGGCCAGGTAGTCCGCCCGCAGCCGCAGGGTGGGGATGCCGAGCAGCAGCGCGAACAGCACCGAGGCCACCAGGCCCACGACGATCCCGACGCCGAAGGGCAGCCCGGCGACGCTGACCATGGTGGCGATGCCGTAGGAGCCGATGGCCACGAAGGCGGCCTGGCCGAAGTTCAGCAGGCCCGCGTAGCCGAACTGGATGTTCAGGCCCAGGGCGGCCAGCGCGTAGATGACGGTGTCGAGGCCGATCGCGGCGGCGAGGGCGTTGTTGAGGATCGATGCGATGTCCATGGCCGGCGCCTCTCAGCCGATCCGCTGGGCGCGGCCGAGGATGCCCTGGGGCCGCACGAGCAGGATGAGGATCAGGATGACGAGGGCTCCGAGGTTCTGGAGCTCCGTCGGGATGACGAGGGTGGAGACCTCCACGAACAGGCCCACGACGAGGGAGCCGAGCACCGCGCCGAACGCCGTGCCCAGGCCGCCCAGGGTGACGGCGGCGAAGACGAGCAGCAGGATCTGGAAGCCCATCTGGAAGCTGATGCCCTGCTGCAGGCCCAGCACGACGCCGGAGAGCCCCGCGAGCGCGGACCCGACGATCCACACGGTGCGGATGACCCTGTCGACGTCGATGCCGGAGGCCGAGGCCAGCGCCGGGTTGTCCGCGACGGCGCGGGTGGCCTTGCCCAGGCGGGTCTTGACCAGCGCGAGCGCGACGACGACGAGGACGACGACGGACAGGCCCATCGTCCACAGGTCCAGCGGGCGCAGGAGCACCCCCGGGAGCACCTGGACGCCGGCCTGGCCCGCGTAGCCGGGGAAGGTGCGCACCCCGCCCTGGAAGACGTAGAGGTAGGTGTACCGCAGGAACAGCGACAGGCCGATCGAGACGATCATCATGGCGATCAGGCCGGTGCCGCGCCGCCGCAGCGGCTGCCACAGCACCCTGTCGTTGAGGTAGCCGAAGACGGCGCAGGTCACCAGGCCCAGGGCGGCTGCGAGCAGGAACGGCAGGCCGGCGATCGCGGTGTAGAAGTACGTGGTCAGCGCCCCGAGGGTGATGAGCTCGGAGTGCGCGAAGTTGGTCAGGCCCGTGGTGCCGAAGATCAGCGACAGGCCGATCGCGCCCAGGGCGATGACCAGGCCGAAGCGCAGGCCGGTGGCGACGCGCTGCAGCACCTGGCCCGCGGAGACGCCGCTGGCGGCGGTGTCGGTGCCGGGCTCGGACAGGCGGAAGGCGACGGTGCGGCCCAGGCCCTCGGTCACGGTGGTGGCGATGGTGTCGCTGCGGGGCTCCAGGCCGTCGGCCTCGGCGGGCAGGGAGTCGGTGTCCAGGCGGACGTCGTAGGCGCCGGCCGACGGGGCCGCCAGCTGGGCGGTGCCCGAGGCGTCGGTCTCGGCGGTGGCGACCTGCGCGCCGTCCTGGAGCAGCTCGACCGTGGCACCGGGGACGTCGTCGCCGTCACCGGTGCGCACGCGCACGTTGATGGACAGCCCGCCGGCCGCACCCTCGGCGGCGCTGGCGGACGGCGAGGCGGCGGCCGCGGCGGCGGGCGCCGCGCCGGCGGCGCCGACCACGAGCGCCGCGACCAGGGCTGCCACGGCGAGCGCGAGGCCCAGGACCACCTGGGCTGCTCGGCGGGGTGTTCTCCGCACGGCGCGGACCTCCATGGGTGTTGCGTCGGGGGGCCGCGCACCTCGTCGTCTGCGGGCTCAGCCTGTTGTCAGGGGGCGGGTGAGCATAACCAGCGCCGGGACCGCTGCGGGCGTGCGTGACCTGGCTGTGATGTTGCAGGCGGCCCGGCGGAGGGCCTGACGGGTGGCCGCGGTGACCGCCCGCAGGCCCCCGGCGACCCGCCGGCCCGGTGAGCGGGCGTGACCGGCGGCGCCACGGCCCGGGTCGCGGGGCTACCCTCCCGCGGGGGACGCCACCACGGGCGCGAGCAGGAGGTGCGGTGCTGACGAGGAGCTGCGCGGTGCGCCGCGCCGACCCGGCCGACCCCGCGGACCTGGCGCTGCTGCGCGAGGCCGTCGCCGCCGCCCCCGGCGGCGCCGCGGTGCCCGCCCAGCGCGAGCCGCTCGGCGCCGCCCCGGCCTCCGGCGACGTCGTCGCGGCGCTGCTGGCGCACCCCGACGTCGAGGTGCTCGTGGCGCTCCCGCCCGACGGCGCCGGCTCCGGGGTGGTCGGCCTGGCGGTGCTGCGGCGCGGCCAGGTGGTGCTGCCCGCGCCCGCCGTCGTCGTCCACCTGGAGCAGCTGTGGGTCGACCCGGCCTGGCGCCGCCGCGGGGTCGGGCACCAGCTGCTCGCCGCCGTGGCGGCCTGCGCCGAGGCCGCCGGCGCCGAGGAGGTCTGCGCGACGGCCACCGGCGGCCAGCGCGACGTGCAGCGCTTCCTGGCCCGGCTGGGGTTCGGCCGTCCGCTCGTGGTGCGCTCGGCGCCGCTGCCGGTGCTGCGCTCGCGCCTGGCCGCGGCGGGGGCGGCCGTCACCGGCAGGCGCGACCGGCGCCGCGCCGCCCTCGACGAGCTGCTGGCCCGCCGCCGGCGCCAGCTCGACCGCGCCCCCGGCTGACCGCCGCGCCCCCGGCTGACCGCCCCGGTGCGGCGCTGCGCCGCCGGCTCAGCGCGGCGGTGCGTCGCGCAGCTGGCAGGTGATCCGCGACGTGCACACCCGCCGGCCCGCCTCGTCGCTGACCACCACCTCGAAGCTGGCGGTCGTGCGGCCGACGTGCAGGGGCTCGGTGCGCCCGGTGACGGTGCCGGCGCGGACGGCGCGGTGGTGGGTGGCGTTGACGTCGACGCCCACGGCCACCCGCCCCGGGCCGGCCGCCAGCGCCGCCGCCACCGACCCGAGGGTCTCGGCGAGCACCACCGAGGCCCCGCCGTGCAGCAGGCCGTAGGGCTGGGTGTTGCCCTCCACGGGCATGGTCCCGCTGGGCCGGGCGGGGTCGGTGAGGTCCAGGCGGATGCCCATGCGCTCGATGAGGGTGCCCGCGGTGCTCAGCACCGCGTTCCCCTCCAGGTGCTCCGGGACGCCGGTCAGGAAGTCGGACACCCCGCCTAGGCTGGCAGACGTGACGACGACGAGCAGCGCCACCAGCGACGACGCGGTGCTGGAGGGACCCCGCCCGCGCCTGCTCCTGGTCGACGGGCACTCCCTGGCCTACCGAGCCTTCTTCGCCCTGCCGGCGGAGAACTTCTCCACCTCCACCGGCCAGGTGACCAACGCGGTCTACGGCTTCACCTCGATGCTCATCAACCTGCTGCGCGACGAGGCGCCCACCCACGTCGGGGTGGCCTTCGACGTGTCCAAGCGCACCTTCCGCACCGAGGAGTACCCGGAGTACAAGGCGGGCCGCTCCTCGGCGCCCGCGGAGTTCGCCGGCCAGGTGGACCTGGTGAAGGAGGTGCTGGCCGCCCTGCGCATCCCGGTCATCACCAAGGAGGGCTACGAGGCCGACGACGTCATCGCCACCCTCACCGGGGCCGCGCGCGCCCAGGGCGCCGACGTGCTCGTGGTCACCGGGGACCGCGACGCCTTCCAGCTGGTCGACGAGGGCACCACGGTGCTCTACCCCCGCAAGGGCGTCTCCGACCTCGCGCGCATGACCCCGGAGGCGGTGGAGGAGAAGTACGGCGTGCGCCCCGAGCGCTACGGCGACCTCGCCGCGCTGGTGGGGGAGAGCAGCGACAACCTGCCCGGCGTGCCGGGGGTCGGCCCCAAGACCGCCGCGAAGTGGCTGACCGCCCACGGCGACCTGCAGGGACTGGTGGCCGGCGTCGGCGCGCTGACCGGCAAGGCCGGCCAGTCGCTGCGCGACCACCTCGACCAGGTGCTGCGCAACAAGCGGCTCAACGCGCCCGTGCGCGACCTGGAGCTGCCCGTGGTCGTCGACGACCTCGCCGTGCGCCCCTGGGACCGCGAGGAGGTCCACCGGGTCTTCGACGGGCTGGAGTTCCGCGTCCTGCGCGACCGCCTCTTCGCGACGCTGTCCGCCGACGAGCCCGAGGTCGACGGCGGTTTCGCGGTCAGCGCCGAGCGGCCCGCCGGCGACGACGCCGCCGCGTGGCTGGCCGCGCACGCCGCCCCCGGAGGTGCCGCGTCCGGCGTGGCGGTCCTGGGCCGCTGGAGCGGCGGCTCCGGGGACGCCTGGGGCGTCGCCGTCGCCGGCGCCGACGGGGCCACCGCCTGGTTCGACCTGCGCGAGCTCTCACCGCAGGCCGAGGCCGCCCTGGCCGCGTGGCTGGCCGACCCCAGCGCCCCGAAGGTGCTGCACGACGCCAAGCCCGCCCTGCACGCCCTGGCCGAGCGCGGGACCCCGCTGGCGGGCCTGGCCGACGACACCGCGCTGGCCGCCTACCTGTGCCAGCCCGACCAGCGCAGCTACGACCTGGCCGACCTGGCCGTGCGGTTCCTGCAGCGCGAGCTGCGGGTCGACGAGGCCGCCTCCGCCCCCCGGGAGGAGCAGGGCGTGCTCGAGCTCGACGGCGACGCCTCCGGACCCGACGAGGGGCAGCTCGCGTGCGTGCGGGCCGCCGCCGCGCTGGAGCTGTCGGCGGTGCTGGCCGGGCAGGTGGAGCAGCGCGGCGGGACGGCGCTGCTGCGCGACCTCGAGCTGCCGCTGGTGCCGCTGCTGGCGCAGATGGAGTCCGACGGCATCGCCGTCGACGTCACGGCCCTGGAGCGCCTCGAGGGCGAGTTCGCCGAGGTCGTCGCCGACGCCGCCGAGGAGGCCTACGCGGCCATCGGCGGGCAGAAGATCAACCTGGGCTCGCCCAAGCAGCTGCAGGTGGTGCTGTTCGACCAGCTCGGCATGCCCAAGACCAAGCGCACCAAGACCGGGTACACCACCGACGCCGAGGCGCTGGCCGACCTCAACGTCCGCCAGCCGCACCCCTTCCTGGACCACCTGCTGCGCCACCGCGACGCCTCCCGGCTGCGCCAGACCGTGGAGGGGCTGCTGAAGTCCGTCGCCGACGACGGGCGGATCCACACGACGTTCCAGCAGACGATCGCCGCGACCGGGCGGCTGTCCTCCACCGACCCGAACCTGCAGAACATCCCGATCCGCACCGCCGAGGGCCGCCGCATCCGCGAGGCGTTCGTCGTCGGCAGGGACGCGGAGGTCCTGCTGACGGCCGACTACAGCCAGATCGAGATGCGGATCATGGCGCACCTGTCCGGTGACGCCGGGCTCATCGAGGCGTTCCGCTCCGGGGAGGACCTGCACCGCTTCGTCGGCGCCCGCGTCTTCGGGGTGGAGCCCGCCGACGTCACCGGCGAGATGCGCGCCAAGATCAAGGCGATGTCCTACGGCCTCGCGTACGGGCTGTCGGCGTTCGGCCTCTCCCGCCAGCTCACCATCCCCGTCGACGAGGCGCGCGGTCTCATGGACGACTACTTCGCCAGGTTCGGCGGCGTGCGCGACTACCTGCGCGGCGTGGTGGAGGAGGCCAGGGCGACGGGCTTCACCGAGACCGTTCTGGGCCGGCGCCGCTACCTGCCCGACCTCACCAGCGACAACCGCCAGCGGCGCGAGATCGCCGAGAGGATGGCGCTGAACGCGCCGATCCAGGGGTCGGCGGCCGACGTCATCAAGCTCGCCATGCTCGGGGTGGAGCGCGCCCTGCGCGAGCAGGGCCTGCGCTCGCGGCTGCTGCTGCAGGTCCACGACGAGCTCGTGGTCGACGTCGCCGCGGGGGAGCGGGAGGCGGTCGAGGCGCTGCTGCGCGAGCAGATGGGCGCCCGCGTGCAGGAGCGCACCCAGCTGTCGGTGCCGCTGGACGTCTCCGTGGGGGCCGGCGCCTCGTGGCACGAGGCCGGCCACTGACGCTCCCGGCAGCGCGGGCAGCGGGTCAGCGCTCGAGGCGCTCGCAGACGAAGACGGCGGTGCCCGGCAGGTGGGCGCCGCGCAGCGCGCTCCACCCGCCCCACGTCGGCTGCTCGGGTCGGGTCCACTCCGGCTCGACCAGGTCGAGCAGGCCGAAGCCGGCGCCGCGCAGCAGGCGCACCCAGTCGCCCAGCGTGCGGTGGTGCTCGGCGTACAGCAGGGCGCCGTCGTCGTCGCGCTCGACGTAGGGGGCCCTGTCGAAGTAGGAGCGCTCGGCCACCAGGCCGCGCGGCCCGGGGTCGTCGGGGAAGGCCCAGCGCACCGGGTGGCTGACCGAGAAGGTCCAGCGGCCGCCCGGGGCGAGCACCCGGTGCACCTCGGCGAGGACGCCGGCGGCGTCGGCGGTGAAGGGCAGCGCGCCGTAGGCGGAGAAGGCGACCCGGGCGCACCCGCCGGCCAGGGGGATCGCGCCGGCGTCGGCCTGGAGCACCGGGACGGCGGTGCCGGTGCTGGCGTCCAGGGCGCGGCTGCGGGCCAGCATGCCGGCGGACAGGTCCACGCCCACGGCGCGCGCGCCGCGCCGGGCTGCCCAGCGCGAGCCCTGGCCCGCGCCGCACCCGACCTCCAGCACCACGGCGCCCGCCAGGGCGGCGGGGTCGCCGAGCAGCTGCGCCTCGTCCTCGGTGAGCCCCTCGGGGCCCCAGACCAGGACGTCGGTGCCCAGGGTGTCGCCGTGCTCCTCCAGGTAGCTGCCCGAGGCGCCGTCCCAGTGGCTGCGGCTGGCGCGCACGCTCTCGGCGGCGCCGGCGGGGCCGTAGCCCGCGCTGGAAAGGGATCCGGTCACTGCAGTAGTCTCTCTGCTGGGTGTGTCGTGCGCTGTCGGAGGTCCTGCGGGTCAGGGCCGAGGACGGCGGCGCCGGCCGCTGCGGTGCTGAGGCTGTGGAATCCCGGAGCTCCTCCCGTGGTGATCGTGCGCGTGGCGCATCCGATCAACCGTCCACCCCTCACTCCCTGTCCGCATCGGAGCCCATCCCTTCATGACCGCCACCCTCCCGACGTCGAGCGCTCCCCAGGTCGCCGTCAACGACATCGGCAGCGCCGAGGAGCTCCTCGCCGCGATCGACTCGACGATCAAGTACTTCAACGACGGCGACATCGTCTCCGGCACCATCGTCAAGGTCGACCGCGACGAGGTCCTGCTCGACATCGGCTACAAGACCGAGGGCGTCATCCCCTCGCGCGAGCTGTCCATCAAGCACGACGTCGACCCCAGCGAGGTCGTCGGCGTCGGTGACGAGGTCGAGGCCCTCGTCCTCCAGAAGGAGGACAAGGAGGGTCGTCTGATCCTGTCCAAGAAGCGGGCTCAGTACGAGCGCGCCTGGGGCACGATCGAGAAGCTCAAGGACGAGGACGGCGTCGTCACCGGCACCGTCATCGAGGTCGTCAAGGGCGGCCTCATCCTCGACATCGGCCTGCGCGGCTTCCTGCCCGCCTCCCTGGTCGAGATGCGCCGCGTGCGCGACCTGGCCCCCTACGTCGGCCAGCAGCTCGAGGCGAAGATCATCGAGCTCGACAAGAACCGCAACAACGTGGTCCTGTCGCGCCGCGCCTGGCTGGAGGAGACCCAGTCGGCCGTCCGCCAGAACTTCCTGCAGACCCTGCAGCGCGGCCAGGTCCGCCCGGGCGTCGTGTCCTCGATCGTCAACTTCGGCGCCTTCGTCGACCTCGGCGGCGTGGACGGCCTGGTGCACGTCTCGGAGCTGTCCTGGAAGCACATCGACCACCCCTCCGAGGTGGTCGAGGTCGGCCAGGAGGTCAAGGTCGAGGTCCTCGACGTCGACATGGACCGCGAGCGCGTCTCCCTGTCGCTGAAGGCGACCCAGGAGGACCCGTGGCAGCAGTTCGCCCGCACCCACGCCATCGGGCAGGTCGTGCCGGGCAAGGTCACCAAGCTCGTCCCGTTCGGTGCGTTCGTGCGCGTCGAGGAGGGCATCGAGGGCCTGGTGCACATCTCCGAGCTGGCCGAGCGCCACGTGGAGCTGCCGGAGCAGGTCGTCAACGTCGGTGACGACATCTTCGTCAAGGTCATCGACATCGACCTCGAGCGCCGCCGCATCTCGCTGTCGCTGAAGCAGGCCAACCAGGGCGTGGACCTGGAGTCCGAGGACTTCGACCCGTCGCTGTACGGCATGGCCGCGGAGTACGACGAGGCGGGGAACTACAAGTACCCCGAGGGCTTCGACCCCGAGACCAACGACTGGCTCGAGGGCTTCGAGCGCCAGCGCGAGGAGTGGGAGCGGCAGTACGCCGAGGCCCACGCGCGCTGGGAGGCCCACCGCAAGCAGGTCTCCGACGCGCGCGAGCGCGACGCCGAGGCCGCGACCTCCGGCGAGTCGGCCCCGACGAGCTACTCCAGCTCCGCTCCGGCCGAGTCGACCAGCTCGAGCCGCTCCAGCGGCCCCGCGGCGGAGGGCACCCTGGCCTCCGACGAGGCGCTGGCGGCCTTGCGCGAGAAGCTCACCGGCGGCTGATGCGCCGCTGAGCGCTCCGCTCGCTGACGACGAGGCCCCGCCACCCGCTCCGGGTGGCGGGGCCTCGCCGCGTCCCGGGACCCCCGCGGGGGTGGGCGCGCGGTGCGCGGATCGCCGGGCGGGAGGGGCCGTAGGGTCGGCGGGTGCTGTTCGTGGGGCTGACCGGCGGGGTGGGCGCGGGCAAGAGCACCGCGGCCGCTGCCCTGCGCGAGCTGGGCGCGGTGGTGGTCGACGCCGACGCCGTCGCCCGGGAGGTGGTCGCCCCCGGCACCCCGGGCCTGGCCGCGGTGGTCGCGGAGTTCGGCGAGGGGGTGCTGGGCGCCGACGGCGCGCTGGACAGGCCAGCGCTGGGGCGGGTCGTCTTCGGCGCCGACGCGGGCAGCGCGCAGCGGCGCCGGGCGCTGGAGGCCATCACCCACCCCCTCGTGCTGCGGCGCACCGAGCAGCTGGTGGCCGCGGCGCAGGCGGCCGACCCCGCCGCCGTCGTCGTCCACGACATCCCGCTGCTCGTGGAGCTGCGCCGCACGGACCGCTACCACCTGGTGCTGGCGGTGGTGGCCGACGAGCAGGTGCGGCTGCGCCGGCTGGTGCAGGGCCGCGGGATGGCCGAGGACGACGCGCGCGCCCGCCTGGCGGCGCAGGCCGGCGACGGCGCCCGCCGCGCCGCCGCCGACGTCCTGCTGGACGGCTCCGGCGACCCGCAGGCGCTCGCGGAGCGGCTGCGGGTGCTGTGGGCCGAGCGCCTGGTGCCCTACGAGGAGCACCTGCGCCGCGGCCAGCGGGCACCCCGGCGCGACCGCCCCGTGCTCGTGGCGCCCGACCCGGGCTGGGCCGCCGCCGGGGAGCGGCTCGTGGCGCGGGTGGCGCGCGCCGCGGGGGAGCGGGCCCTGGACGTGCAGCACACCGGGTCCACGGCGGTGCCCGGGCTGCTCGCGAAGGACTGCATCGACCTGCAGGTGGTCTGCGCCGACCTGCCCACCGCGCTGGAGGTGGCCGCGGACCTGCGCGGCGCCGGCCTGGTCGCCGAGTCCGGCGAGTGGTGGGACGAGCCGACCTCGCGCCGCGGGCAGGGCGACGCGTCCTACCGCCGGGTGCCCAAGGGCTTCGCCGCGAACGCCGACCCCGGACGGCTGGTGAACTGCCACGTGCGCCACGCCGCCAACCCCGAGGTGCGCGAGGTGGTGGCCTTCCGCGACGCGCTGCGCGCCGACCCCCACGCCCGGGAGGCGTACGCGCTGCTCAAGCGCGGCCTGGCCGCGAAGCACCGGACGATCGACGACTACGCGGCGGGCAAGACCGACTTCATCGCCGAGGTGCTGTCCCGCACGCCCTGAGCGGCGCGGGAAGCCGGCCGGGACCGGAGGGAACAGCGCTGTCACACCCGCGGTTCAGACTGTCATCATGCGCCCGGTCACCGATCTGCAGCGTCGCGTCGCGCCCTTCACCGTCGAGTCGGAGTTCTCACCCGCCGGTGACCAGCCGGCCGCCATCGCCGACATCGCCCGCCGCATCCGCGCCGGGGAGAAGGACGTCGTGCTGCTGGGCGCCACCGGCACCGGCAAGTCCGCGACCACGGCGTGGACGATCGAGCAGCTGCAGCGGCCCACCCTCGTGCTGGCGCCCAACAAGACGCTCGCCGCGCAGCTGGCCAACGAGTTCCGCGAGCTGCTGCCGAACAACGCGGTGGAGTACTTCGTCTCCTACTACGACTACTACCAGCCGGAGGCGTACGTCCCGCAGTCCGACACCTACATCGAGAAGGACTCCTCGATCAACGAGGAGGTCGAGCGGCTGCGGCACTCGGCCACCAACTCGCTGCTGACCCGGCGCGACGTCGTCGTGGTCGCGTCGGTCTCGTGCATCTACGGCCTGGGCACGCCGCAGGAGTACGTCGACAGGATGGTCACCCTCCGCGTCGGGGACACCGTCGAGCGCGACGACCTGCTGCGCCAGTTCGTGACCATGCAGTACACCCGCAACGACCTGGCGTTCACCCGCGGCACCTTCCGGGTGCGCGGCGACACCATCGAGATCATCCCGGTGTACGAGGAGCACGCGATCCGCATCGAGATGTTCGGTGACGAGATCGAGAAGCTGTACCTGCTGCACCCCCTCACCGGCGAGGTGCTGCGCGACGAGCAGACGATGCACCTGTTCCCGGCCACGCACTACGTCGCGGGGCCCGAGCGCATGGAGCGGGCCATCGGCACCATCGAGCGCGAGCTCGAGGCCCGCCTGGCCGAGCTGGAGGCGCAGGGCAAGCTGCTGGAGGCCCAGCGCCTGCGCATGCGGACCACCTACGACATCGAGATGATGCGCCAGGTCGGCACCTGCGCCGGCATCGAGAACTACTCGCGCCACATCGACGGCCGCGCCCCCGGCACCGCGCCCCACACGCTGCTGGACTACTTCCCCGAGGACTTCCTGCTCGTCATCGACGAGTCGCACGTCACCGTGCCGCAGATCGGGGCGATGTACGAGGGCGACACGAGCCGCAAGCGCACCCTCGTCGACCACGGCTTCCGCCTGCCGTCCGCCATGGACAACAGGCCGCTGACGTGGGAGGAGTTCCTCGAGCGCATCGGGCAGACGGTCTACCTGTCGGCCACCCCCGGCGACTACGAGATGTCCCGCGTCAAGGGCGAGTTCGTCGAGCAGGTCATCCGCCCGACCGGGCTGGTCGACCCCCAGGTGGTGCTGCGGCCCACGAAGGGCCAGATCGACGACCTGCTCGGGCAGATCCGCGAGCGGGCGGCCAGGGACGAGCGCGTGCTGGTCACCACGCTGACCAAGAAGATGGCCGAGGACCTCACCGACTACCTGCTCGACCAGGGCGTGCGGGTGCGCTACCTGCACTCCGAGGTCGACACCCTGCGCCGGGTGGAGCTGCTGCGCGAGCTGCGCCAGGGCGACTACGACGTCCTGGTGGGCATCAACCTGCTGCGCGAGGGCCTGGACCTGCCCGAGGTGAGCCTGGTGAGCATCCTCGACGCCGACAAGGAGGGCTTCCTGCGCTCCGCGCGGTCGCTGATCCAGACGATCGGGCGCGCGGCGCGCAACGTCTCCGGCCAGGTGCACATGTACGCCGACACCGTGACGCCCTCGATGCAGCAGGCGATCGAGGAGACCAACCGCCGCCGGGAGAAGCAAGTCGCCTACAACCGCGAGCGCGGGGTCGACCCGATGCCGCTGCGCAAGAAGATCGCCGACATCACCGACCTCATCGCCCGCGAGGACGCGGACACCGCTGCGCTGCTGGGCGGCGGCGGGCGGCAGCAGTCGCGCGGCAAGGCGCCGGTCCCGGGGATGGCCTCGCGCGGGGCGGAGGGCCGCTCGGGGGCGGGCATGGCCGGGGCGGAGCTGTCCGACCTCATCCAGCAGCTGTCCGACCAGATGCACGCGGCGGCCGCGGAGCTGCAGTTCGAGCTGGCGGCCCGGCTGCGCGACGAGATCGGCGACCTCAAGCGGGAGCTGCGGGGGATGCAGCGCGCCACCACCGTGTGAGCACCGCTGATCGTCGTGGCGGGCCGTGCGGCGGTGCCCGCGGTATGGTCGGTCGGACGTGAGGGGAGTATCCCTGCGCGCAGGTCCGTCATCACGGACCCCGGCCCGGCCGGGGACCCGGGCCTGCGGCTGACCGGCCGGGGGGCCGGCGGTGGGAGAGACCTCCGGACAGCTCGCACGCGCCGTGACTCCGGAGGTCCCCGTGGACGTACCCCTGTGGCTGTGGGCAGCCACGCTCGCCCTCATCATCGGCATGATCGTGTACGACTTCGTCGGCCACGTGCGCACGCCGCACGCGCCGTCGATCCGCGAGGCCGCCATCTGGTCGGCGGTCTACGTCGGCATCGCCGTCCTGTTCGGGCTGGGGATCCTGGTCTTCTACGGCGGCCAGTACGGCGGTGAGTACTTCGCCGGGTACATCACCGAGAAGGCGCTCAGCGTCGACAACCTCTTCGTCTTCGTGCTGATCCTGACCAGCTTCGCGGTGCCGCGCGAGTTCCAGCAGAAGGTGCTGCTCATCGGCATCGCGATCGCCATCGTGCTGCGCGGCATCTTCATCGCCGTCGGCGCGGCGGCCATCCAGAACTTCTCCTGGGTCTTCTGGATCTTCGGCGCCATCCTCATCTACACGGCGATCGCGCAGGTCAGGGCGCAGAACGACCACGACGAGGAGTACAAGGAGAACGCGGTGCTGCGCTTCACCAAGCGCGTGCTGCCGACCACGGACGACTACCACGGCGACAAGTTCACGACCAGGGTCGACGGCAAGCGCTTCATCACGCCGATGTTCGTGGTGATCATCGCCATCGGCACCGCCGACCTCATCTTCGCCGTCGACTCGATCCCGGCCATCTTCGGCCTCACCCAGGAGCCCTACCTCGTCTTCGCGGCCAACGCGTTCTCGCTGCTCGGCCTGCGCCAGCTGTACTTCCTCATCGACGGCCTGCTCGACCGCCTCGTCTACCTGCACTACGGCCTGGCGGCCATCCTGGCCTTCATCGGCGCCAAGCTGATCATCCACGCCATGCACGAGAACGAGCTGCCGTTCCTCAACGGCGGCGAGCACATCACCGCCATCCCCGAGATCTCGACCCCCGTCTCGCTGGGCTTCATCGTCGTCGCGCTGACGCTCACCACCGTCCTGAGCCTGCGGAAGTCCCAGAAGGACGCCCAGCAGGGCGGTGGCCGCGGTGACGTCGGCTCGGGCAGCGGTCCCGGCGGCGGCACCGAGCCCCGTGACGCCCAGGTGCCCACCTCGGGCCGGGCCTCGCAGGCCGCCACCTCCTCCCCGGGCGGCAGCTCCGAGGGCTCCACCCGCCAGGACGGCTGACGGTGCAGGAGCTGCCGACCTGGTTCGAGGTCGGCACCCTCGTCGCGCTCGTGGGGCTGCTGCTCGCCGACCTCCTGGTCGTCGCGCGGCGGCCCCACGTCCCCTCCACCAAGGAGAGCGCCCTGTGGGTCGCCTTCTACGTGGCGCTGGCCGTCGTGTTCGGCGTGGTCATGCTGGTCATCCCCGGCGGCGGCGCCGAGCCGTCCTCGGAGTTCTTCGCCGGGTGGATCACCGAGTACTCCCTCAGCGTGGACAACCTCTTCGTCTTCGTGATCATCATGTCGCGGTTCGCGGTGCCCGCGGAGGACCAGCAGAAGGTCCTCATGGTCGGCATCCTCATCGCGCTGGTGCTGCGCGGGGTGTTCATCCTCCTGGGCGCCGCGGTGATCGAGAGGTTCAGCTGGGTCTTCTACATCTTCGGCGCCTTCCTCATCTACACCGCGGTCAAGCTGGTGCTGGACAGGAACGACGACGAGGAGTACGAGGACAACGCGCTCATCCGCCGGATGCGCAAGGTCCTCCCGCTCAGCGAGCACTACGACGGCGCGAAGGTGCGCACCGTCGTGGACGGCAAGAAGCTCTTCACGCCGATGATCATCGTGTTCTTCGCGATCGGCAGCACCGACCTGCTGTTCGCGCTCGACTCGATCCCGGCCATCTTCGGCCTCACCGAGGACCCGTTCCTGGTCTACACCGCCAACATCTTCGCGCTCATGGGGCTGCGGCAGCTGTACTTCCTGCTGGGCGGCCTGCTCGACAGGCTCGTGTACCTGTCCATCGGGCTGGCGGTCGTGCTGGGGGGCATCGGCGTCAAGCTCGTGCTGGAGGCCCTGCACACCAACGAGCTGCCGTTCCTCAACGGCGGTGAGCCCTTCTCCTGGGCGCCGGAGGTGCCCATCTGGGTCTCGCTGGTGTTCATCGTGGCCGTGCTGCTCATCACCACGGTGGCCAGCCTGCTGCGCAGCCGCCAGCTCGAGCGCCGCGAGAGCGCGCGCGGCTGACCCGCGCCCTGCGGGCCGGGCGGTGGGCCGGGCGGCGGGGCCGGGGTCCGAGGGGACCCCGGCCCCGCCGGCTCACCAGCCGCGGGAGCGGTACTCGCCCAGGCGCGGGCGCTCGGCGCCCAGCGTCGTGGTCTCCCCGTGCCCGGGGTGCACCACGGTGTCGTCGGGCAGCCCGGCGAAGACCCGCTCCTCCAGGTCGTCCATGAGCGCGGTGAAGTCCTGCGGCGACCAGGTCCTGCCCGGCCCGCCCGGGAACAGGGAGTCGCCGGTGAACAGGTGCGCGACCTCGCCGTCGGCGCCGGGCAGCGCGCCGGCGGGCAGCAGCAGCGCCACCGACCCCGGCGTGTGCCCGCGCAGCGCGGTCACCGCCAGCTCGTGGTCCCCCACGCGCACGGCGTCGCCGTGGTGCAGGCGGCGGTCCGGCGCGAGCGGCAGCGCGTCGGCGTCGGCGTCCCCGGCGGCCGTGGCCGCCCCCGTGGCCCGGGCGACCTCCACCAGGGCGCCGGTGTGGTCGTCGTGGCGGTGGGTGGTCACCACCAGCCCGTCCCCGCGCCGCGCGCCCGGCAGGGCCTCCTCCAGCAGCGCCAGCAGCCGCTCGGGCTGCGCGGCGGCGTCGACGAGCAGCCACGCCCCCGTGCCGCCCGCCCCGCCGTCGGTGAGCAGGTAGGAGCGGTTGTCCACCGGTCCCACCGAGACCGTCCGCAGCTCCAGCATCAGCGCTCCAGCTCCTGTCCGTCGGGGGTGGCGCCGCGCAGGTCCGCCGCCGCCAGCGCGTCGGCGGCCCGGACCAGCGCCAGGTGCGACAGCGCCTGCGGAGTGTTGCCCAGCTGGTGGCCCCCCTGCACGTCGTACTCCTCCGACAGCAGCCCCACGTCGTTGCGCAGCGCCAGCAGGCGCTGCATGAGCGCGTGGCCCTCCTCGGTGCGCCCGGTGCGCGCGTACTGCTCCACCAGCCAGAACGAGCACGCCAGGAAGGGGTGCTCCCCGGGCGGCAGGCCGTCGGAGGAGGCCTCGGTGCGGTAGCGCAGCACCAGGCCGTCCGGCATGAGGTCGGCCTCCAGGGCGGCCACCGTGGCCAGCACCGCGGGGTGGTCGGGCGCGACGAAGCCGACCTGCGGCAGCTGCAGCAGCGACGCGTCGACCTCGGTGGTGCCGTAGTGCTGCACGAAGCAGCCCCGCCCCGGCCGCTCGCGGGTGCCGGTGTCCACGCCGTGCTCCATCACCTCCGCCCGCACCCGCTCGGCCAGCGCCTCCCAGACCTCCGCCGGGCCGTCCAGCCCGCGCTCGCGGACGGCGCGCACGCCGCGGTCCAGCGCGGCCCAGACCATGACCCGCGAGTGCACGTAGTACTGCTCCGGCCCCCGCATCTCCCAGATGCCGGAGTCCTTGCGGTCGGTGTGGGAGACCACGAAGTCCAGCAGCGCGCGCTGCATCGGCCAGGAGAAGGCGTCCTCGGCCAGCCCGGCGCGGCGCGCGGCGTCCAGGGCCACCATGACCTCGCCCAGCACGTCGGCCTGGTACTGGTCCACCGCGCCGTTGCCGATGCGCACCGGCCGGGCCCCGCCGAAGCCGGGCAGGTGGTCCAGCTCGCGCTCGGGCAGGTCCCGGGCCCCGTCGACGCCGTACATGATCTGCACGTCCTCGGGGTCGCCGGCGATGGCGCGCAGCAGCCACCCCCGCCACTCGCGGGCCTCCTCGGTGTAGCCGTGCTCCAGCAGCGCCTCCAGCGTCAGCGCCGCGTCGCGCAGCCAGCAGAACCGGTAGTCCCAGTTGCGCGTGCCGCCCGGCATCTCCGGCAGCGACGTGGTGGCCGCCGCGACGATGCCGCCCGTGTCCTCGTGGGTGAGGGCCCGCAGCACCAGCAGGGAGCGCACCACCGCCGCCGCGTACGGCCCCCTGGCGGCGGGCCCGTCCCCGCGGTCCGCCCACGCCTGCCACCAGCGGCGCGTGCCCTCCAGCCGCTCGTCGACCTCCACCGGCAGCGGCGGCTCGCGGTGGGAGGGGAACCAGGTCAGCACGGTGTCGACGACCTGCCCCGCGGACACCCTGAGGGGGCCCACGTGGGTGCGGCCGCGCGCCCGGGGCAGGCGGCCGGTGCTGCGCAGCAGCACCGCGTCCGGGCCGGCGCTGGCCAGCAGCCCCTTGGCGGCGTCCCCGGCGCCGCCCACGCGCCGCACCCACGGCACCACCGCGCCGTAGCCGAAGCGGACCACGAGCTCCTGGCGCAGCTCGACCTCCCCGGCCACCCCGACGACCCGGCGCACCAGGTCGGCCCGCCGGTCACCCATGGGCATGCAGTCCAGGACGTCGACGACGCCGCCGCCCTCCAGCGTCCAGCGGGTCCGCAGGAGGAAGGAGTCGCCCACGTACTCGCGCTCCACCGACAGCACGGCGGGGCCGTCCTCGGGCGGCGCGATGGTCCAGTGGCCGTGCTCGCGGGTGCCCAGCAGGGCCGCGAAGGCGGCGGGGGAGTCGAAGCGGGGCAGGCACATCCAGTCGATCGAGCCGCGCCGGCCCACCAGCGCGGCGGTGTGGCAGTCGCCCACCACGGCGTAGTCCTCGATGTGCTGGTCGGGCTGGGTACCGGGGGCGGCGTCGGGCACCGCGCCATCGTGCACCTGTCCGCGATCTTCGGCAGGGTGGGCGCGTGAGCGAGCACGACCAGCAGGCGACCGGCGGCACCGAGGGCGGGCGCGGCGGGCGCAGCGGCCCGGAGCAGCCCGGCACCGGCGGCCACGGCGCCTCGGGGGAGCGGGGGCACTCCGGGGGCGACCCGGTCGCCACCCTGCTCGTGCTCGGCGCCAGCGGCGACCTCGCCTCGCGGCTGCTGCTGCCCGGCCTGGCGCGCCTGCTCGTCTCCGACCGCAGCGAGGACCCCGGCCACGGCCACGGCGCGTCGCTGCAGCTGGTCGGCGCCGGCTCGGAGGACTGGGACGACGCGCGGTGGCGCCAGGTGGTCACCCGGGCCTTCGCCGACGCCGAGGGCCACGAGGACGCCGACCGGCCCGGCGGGTGGGAGGCCGCGTGCGCCGTGCGCGACGCCAGCCGCTACCAGCAGGTCGACGTCACCGACCCGGACGCCCTGACCGCCCTGCTGCACTCCTGCGCGGCCCCCGTCGCGGTGTACTTCGCGCTGCCGCCGGCCATCACGGCGCAGGCCTGCGAGAACCTCGTGGGGAAGGACCTCCCGCCCAGCACCCGCCTGGTGCTGGAGAAGCCCTTCGGCTCCGACGAGGCCTCGGCGCACCGCCTCAACGAGGTCGTCGCCCGCCTCGTGCCCGAGGAGCACGTCCACCGGGTCGACCACTTCCTGGGCACGTCCACGGTGCTCAACGTCTTCGGCGTGCGCTTCGCCAACCGCCTCTTCGAGCCGACCTGGAACGCCGGCCACGTCGAGCGGGTCGACGTCTTCTACGACGAGGACCTCGCCCTGGAGGGCCGGGCGCGCTACTACGACCGGGCCGGCGCGCTGAAGGACATGATCCAGAGCCACCTGCTGCAGGTCCTGGCCGTGCTCGCCATGGACGCCCCCGCCGCCCTGGACGAGCGCGAGTTCCGCGACCGCAAGGCGCAGGTGCTGCGCGCCACCCGGCTGGCCGGGACGCCCGCGCAGGCCAGCCGGCGCGCGGTGTACACCGCCGGCCGGATGGGCGAGCGCGACCTGCCCGACTACACCGCCGAGGAGGGCGTGGACCCCTCCCGCCACACCGAGACCCTCGCCGAGGTGGTCCTGCACGTCGACACCTGGCGCTGGGCCGGCGTGCCGTTCCGCCTGCGCTCGGGCAAGGGCCTCGGCAGGGCGCGCAAGGAGGCGGTCATCACCTACAAGCCCGTGCCGCACCTCATGGCGGGCCTGCACGGGGAGGCCCGGCCGACCCGCCTGAGGCTGTCCTTCAAGCCCGGAGCGGTCGACCTCGACCTGGTCGTGAACGCCGAGGGCGACCCCTTCGACCTGGAGCCGGCCACCCTGACGGCGCGGCTGGGCGACTCCCAGCTGCCCGCCTACGGCGAGGTGCTCGCCGGGGTGCTCGACGGCGACCCGCTGCTGTCGGTGCGCGGTGACACCGCCGAGGACTGCTGGCGCATCCTCGCGCCCGTCATCGCCGCCTGGGAGGCCGACGAGGTGCCGCTGGAGACCTACCCGGCCGGCAGCGACGGCCCGGGGCCCACCGAGGCGTTCCCGGCGGTCTGAGGCCGCCGGGGCCTCCCGGTGACCCTCGGTGTGACCGTCCTCGCGCGGCGTCGCGCGCTCGGTCGCGCTGTCGGTGGCGCGACCTACAGTTGACACCCGTGGATCGACTCGTCGTGCAAGGCGCCCGTGAGCACAACCTCAAGGACGTCTCCCTGGACCTCCCCCGCGACAAGATGATCGTCTTCACCGGCCTGTCGGGGTCGGGCAAGTCGAGCCTCGCGTTCGACACGATCTTCGCCGAGGGCCAGCGCCGCTACGTCGAGTCGCTGTCCGCCTACGCCCGCCAGTTCCTGGGCCAGATGGACAAGCCCGACGTCGACTTCATCGAGGGCCTGTCCCCGGCGGTCTCGATCGACCAGAAGTCGACCAGCAGGAACCCGCGGTCCACCGTGGGCACGATCACCGAGATCTACGACTACCTGCGCCTGCTGTGGGCCCGGGCCGGCCGCGCCCACTGCCCGACCTGCGGGGAGCCGGTGGCACGCCAGACCCCGCAGCAGATCGTCGACCGGCTGCTGGAGCTGCCGGAGACCACGCGCTTCCAGGTGCTGGCGCCGGTGGTGCGCGGCCGCAAGGGCGAGTTCGTCGACCTCTTCACCGAGCTGCAGGCCAAGGGCTACGCCCGCGTCCGGGTGGACGGCGAGACGCTGCAGCTGTCCGACGCCGCGTCGCGCCCCGCGCTGGACAAGCGCAAGAAGCACACCATCGAGGTGGTGGTCGACCGCCTCGTCATGCGCGACGGCGTGCAGCGGCGCCTCACCGACTCCGTGGAGACCGCCCTCGGCCTGGCCGACGGCGTGCTCCTCGTCGAGCTCGTGGAGCGCACGCCGCCCGCGGGGGAGGAGGCCAGCGCCCCCGCGCCGGACGGGCCGACGGTCATGCGCTTCTCGGAGAAGCTGGCCTGCCCCAACGACCACCCCCTCGCGCTGGAGGAGGTCGAGCCGCGCACCTTCTCCTTCAACGCCCCCTACGGCGCCTGCCCGGAGTGCTCCGGCATCGGCACCCGCCTGGAGGTCGACCCCGAGCTCGTCGTCCCCGACCCCGACCAGAGCCTGGCCGAGGGCGCCATCGCCCCGTGGAACGGCGCCGGCAGCAGCGAGTACCACCAGCGGCTCATCGGCGGGCTGGCCAAGCAGCTCGGCTTCTCGGTCGACGTGCCCTGGCGGGCGCTGCCCGAGCGGGCCACGCAGGCGCTGCTGCACGGCGAGGGCTACGAGGTGCACGTCACCTACAAGAACCGCTGGGGGCGCGAGCGCTCCTACACCACCGGCTTCGAGGGCGTGCTCCCCTTCATCAAGCGCCGCCACTCCGAGACCGAGTCCGACAGCTCTCGCGAGCGCCTCGAGGGCTACATGCGCGAGGTGCCCTGCCGCGTGTGCGGCGGCGCGCGCCTGCGCCCGGAGGTCCTCGCGGTCACCGTGGGCGGCAAGTCCATCGCCCAGGCCTGCGCGCTGCCGGTGGCGGAGCTGCGGGCGTGGCTGGACACCCTGGAGCTGACGGCCCGCGAGGCGCAGATCGCCGCCGCCGTCCTCAAGGAGGTCCTCGCGCGGGTCCAGTTCCTCGTCGACGTCGGCCTGACCTACCTCTCCCTCGACCGCGCCTCCGGCACGCTGTCCGGCGGGGAGGCGCAGCGCATCCGGCTGGCCACGCAGATCGGCTCGGGCCTGGTCGGCGTGCTGTACGTGCTCGACGAGCCGAGCATCGGCCTGCACCAGCGCGACAACCGCCGCCTCATCGAGACCCTGACGCGGCTGCGCGACCTGGGCAACACCCTCATCGTGGTCGAGCACGACGAGGACACCATCCACGTGGCCGACTGGGTGGTCGACATCGGCCCGGGCGCCGGCGAGCACGGCGGCCAGGTGGTGCACTCCGGCACCGTGGCCGAGCTGCTGGCCAACACCGGCTCCATGACCGGCGACTACCTGGCCGGCCGGCGCGCCGTGCCGGTGCCGGCCGAGCGCCGCGCCGTCGACCCCGGCCGCGTGGTGAAGGTGGTCGGGGCGCGCGAGAACAACCTGCGCGGCATCGACGTGGAGCTGCCGCTGGGGGTGCTCACCGCGGTCACCGGGGTGTCCGGGTCGGGCAAGTCGAGCCTGGTCAACGACATCCTCTACAAGGTGCTGGCCAACCGGCTCAACGGCGCCCGCCAGGTGCCCGGGCGGCACACCCGCGTGGAGGGCGTCGACCAGCTCGACAAGGTGGTCCACGTCGACCAGAGCCCCATCGGGCGCACCCCGCGGTCCAACCCGGCCACCTACACCGGGGTGTGGGACGTGGTCCGCTCGCTGTTCGCCGAGACCACCGAGGCCAAGGTGCGCGGCTACCAGGCGGGCCGGTTCTCCTTCAACGTCAAGGGCGGCCGCTGCGAGCACTGCAGCGGCGACGGCACCATCAAGATCGAGATGAACTTCCTCCCGGACGTGTACGTGCCGTGCGAGGTCTGCCACGGCGCGCGCTACAACCGCGAGACCCTCGAGGTGCACTTCAAGGGCAAGACCGTGGCCGACGTCCTCGACATGCCGATCGAGGAGGCCGCGGAGTTCTTCGCCGCGGTGCCGCGGATCTCGCGCTACCTGCGCACCCTGGTCGACGTCGGCCTGGGGTACGTGCGCCTGGGCCAGCCGGCGCCCACGCTGTCCGGCGGCGAGGCGCAGCGCGTGAAGCTGGCCAGCGAGCTCCAGCGCCGCTCCACCGGCCGCACCGTGTACGTCCTCGACGAGCCCACGACGGGTCTGCACTTCGAGGACGTCCGCAAGCTCCTCGAGGTGCTGCAGGGCCTGGCCGACAAGGGCAACACCGTGGTGGTCATCGAGCACAACCTCGACGTCATCAAGAGCGCAGACTGGGTGCTCGACATGGGTCCTGAGGGCGGGTCCGGCGGCGGGAAGCTCATCGCCGCGGGCACCCCCGAGCACCTCGCCAGGACCCACGAGCGGACCGGCAGCCACACCGGCCGCTTCCTCGGCCCCGTGCTCGAGGCCTCGCGGCAGCGTGACGCGCACCTCGATCTCAGCCGGGACGCAGCCGCAGCACCTAGCCTCGCGTCATGACGACGGAACCGCAGACAGCCGAGTCCCGCCCCGCCATGACCGTCCGCACCGCCGCGGACGCCGCAGCACCTGCCGCGCGGATGCTGCCGTGCTCGCGCCGCGCCCTGCTCGCCCGAGCCGGTGCCGGTGGCGCCGTGCTCGGCGCCGCGGGCCTGCTCGCCGCCTGCGGCGGCACGGGCGAGCCTGCCGCCTCCTCCGCCGGGGGTGACGGCTCGGCGTCCGGCTCCGACAGCTCCAGCGCCGCCGGTGGCAGCGGCTCGGGCGCCGGCGTCCCCGCGTCCGACGTGCCCGAGGGCACGGCCGTCGTCGTCGAGGTGGGGGGCGAGGAGGTGGTGCTGGCCCAGCCCACCGCGGGTCAGTACGTCGCGTACTCGGCCGTGTGCACGCACGCCGGCGGCATCGTCCAGGCCGACCAGGGGCTGGAGGTCCGCTGCCCGCTGCACGGCAGCGTCTTCGACGCCGGTGACGGCGGCGCGGTGCTGCAGGGCCCGGCCACCTCCCCGCTGCCCTCCAAGACCGTCACGCAGGAGGGCGACCAGCTGCTCGTCAGCTGAGCGCGGCGGGTGCGGGCCGCCGGGCGCACGGCCGCCGGTCAGGTGGCAGGGTGTCGCCGTGCCCCCCGCTCCCTCCGGCGGCCCCGCCGCCGGCGCTCCTCGCGACGCCTCCAGCACCCCCAGCCCGTCCGGCCCCGACGCGACAGCGGCCCCCGTCGGTCACCACGCGGAGCCCGCCGAGCCCCCGCAGACCGCCGAGCACGCCCGCCTCGGCGAGTGCACCGGCGCGGCGGGGCCGTGGCGGCTGTGGGGCCCCTACCTGGCCGGGCGCCAGTGGGGCACCGTGCGCGAGGACTACTCCGCCGACGGCGACGCCTGGCGCTCCTTCCCCTTCGACCACGCCCGCTCGCGCGCCTACCGCTGGGGCGAGGACGGCCTGGGCGGCTTCTGCGACAGGTTCGGCTTCCTCAACCTCGCGGTGGCGCTGTGGAACGGGAAGGACCCCTTCCTCAAGGAGCGGCTCTTCGGGCTGACCAACGAGGAGGGCAACCACGGCGAGGACGCCAAGGAGCACTGGTGGGCTGTGGACGGCACCCCCACCCACTCCTGGGCGCAGTGGCTCTACCGCTACCCGCAGGCGGAGTTCCCCTACGCCCGGCTGCGGGAGGAGAACGCCCGCCGCAGCCGCGACGAGCGCGAGTTCGAGCTGGCCGACACCGGCGTGCTGGAGGAGGACCGCTTCTTCGACGTCCAGGTCACCTACGCCAAGTCCGCGCCCGACGACGTGTGCGTGGTCGTGGAGGCCACCAACCACGGACCGGAGGCCGCCCCGCTGCACCTGCTGCCGCAGCTGTGGTTCCGCAACACCTGGTCCTGGGGCCGCGACCTGCGCCGCGGCGTGCTCAGCCAGGTGCTCGCGCCCACGCTGACGGTGCCGGGCCTGGAAGCCGTCGAGGCCGAGCACGGCTACCTGGGCCGCTACGTGCTGGCCGCCGAGGGCTCCCCGCAGGTGCTCTTCTGCGACAACGAGACCAACGCGGCCCTGCTCTTCGGGGACAAGCGCGCCAGCAGCCCCCGCTTCCCCAAGGACGGCGTCGACAGGGCCGTCGTGCAGGGCGACACCAGCGGGGTCAACCCCGCCGGCACCGGCACCAAGGCCGCGTTCTGGTACCGCTGGGAGGCCGTGGCGCCCGGGCAGACGGTCAGCGTCCGGCTGCGCCTGAGCCCGTCGGACCCCACCACCGCCACCTTCGGGCCGGGCTTCGACGACGTCGTCGCCGCGCGCCGCGCCGAGGCCGACGAGTTCTACGCCACCGTCATCGACGCGTCCCTGCCCGCCGAGGACCGCCACGTCGCGCGCCGCGCCTACGCCGGGCTGCTGTGGACCAAGCAGCTGTACCGCTTCGACGTGGCCCAGTGGCTGGACGGCGACCCCGTCTCCCCGGCGCCGGAGCAGCGCGAGGACGCCGGCCGGCGCAACACCACCTGGCGCCACGTGGCCCTGGCCGACGTCATCTCCATGCCCGACGAGTGGGAGTACCCCTGGTTCGCGGCCTGGGACACCGCCTTCCACACCGTCCCCCTGGCGCACGTCGACCCCGACTTCGCCAAGGAGCAGCTGGTGCTCATGTGCCGGGAGTGGGCGATGCACCCCAACGGCCAGCTGCCCGCCTACGAGTGGGAGTTCGGCGACGTCAACCCGCCCGTGCACGCCTGGGCGGCCTGGCACGTGTACCGGATCGACGGCTACCGCGACCGCGACTTCCTCATCCGCGTCTTCACCAAGCTGCTGCTCAACTTCTCCTGGTGGGTGAACCGCAAGGACGCCTCGGGCTCCAACCTCTTCGAGGGCGGCTTCCTGGGGATGGACAACATCGCCCTGTTCGACAGGTCCGCCCCGCTGCCGCCCGGCTACCGGCTGGAGCAGTCCGACGCCACCAGCTGGATGGCGTTCTACTGCCAGCAGATGTTCAAGATCGCTCTCGAGCTGAGCCGGCACGACAGGGCCTGGGACGACACCGCCACCAAGTTCCTGGAGCACTTCCTGTCCATCGCCCAGGCGATGAACAGCTTCGGCACCCGCGGCGCCAAGCTGTGGGACGACGACGACGGCTTCTTCTACGACGTCCTGGTCGACCCCTCCGGCCACGCCGAGCCCATGCGGGTGCGCTCGATGGTGGGCCTGCTGCCGATCCTGGGCGCCACCGAGGTGCCCTCGTGGATCTCCACCGAGTGCCCCGACGTCACCACCCGGCTGCGGTGGCTGCAGCGGCGCCGCCCGGAGGTCATGGGGCCGCTGCGCTCGCGGTCAGGGCCCGACGGGCGCCGGATGCTGCTCTCCCTGGTCGGCCCGGAGCGGCTGCGCCGGATCCTGGAGCGGATGTTCGACCGCGAGGAGTTCTGGAGCCCCTACGGCGTGCGGTCCCTCTCGCGCTCCACCGGGCAGGTGTACGCCACCGTCGGCGGCCGGGACGTCTCCCTGGAGTACGAGCCGGGGGAGAGCCGCACGGGCCTGTTCGGCGGCAACTCCAACTGGCGCGGGCCGATCTGGTTCCCCGTCAACGTGCTGCTGGCCGACAAGCTGCGGACCATGGGCCGCCACTACGGCGACAGCTTCACCATCGAGGTGCCCACCGGCTCCGGCAACGTGGTCACCCTCGACCAGGCCGCCGACCTCGTCGACGGCGGGCTCACCGCCCTGTTCCGGCCCGACCCGGCGCGCGGCGGGCGCCGCCCCGCCGACGGCGACCGCGTGGAGGCCAGCGGCTCCCCGCTGTGGCGCGAGCAGGTGACCTTCAGCGAGTTCTTCGACGGCGACACCGGCGAGGGGCTGGGGGCCACCCACCAGACCGGGTGGACGGCGCTGGTGGCGCACCTGCTCAACCCCCGGCTGCCCGCCGACCCGCGCCGGATGGGCTGAGGCGCCCCCCGGGGTGCGAGCCGGCTGCAAGCCGCCCGCAAGCGGGCGGCGGCACCCTCGCCGGCATGAGCACCCAGCACAGCGACGCCTCCTCCTCGACCCCGGCCACCACCGAGCCCCTGGTCACCACCGAGCCCCTGGTCAGCCCCGTGTGGGTGCTGCGCGGCATCGGCAACGACCCCGGCTGGCTGGTGGCCGCTGGCGGCCGGCTGCTGCTGGTCGCCGAGCACGCCGACGGGCCCGCCTTCGACGTCGGCCTCGGGGAGCTCACCGACGTGCAGTGGCCGTGGTGGTGGTTCGGCGGCGGCTTCAGGGCCACCGTCGGCGGTACCCGCTACAAGGTCACCTTCGTGCGGCCCAACGGGGCGCCGGGGCCCGACCGGGGGCGTCACCCGGCTCGACGGGGTGCTCGTCGCGCAGACGGGGCACGGCCTGTCGGGACTAGTCGACGTCGCCGAGGGCCGCGCGCAGGCGAGGGCCTGGAGGCAGGTGCTGCCCGGCTGAGGCGGCGAGCACGGCGTCCGCCCCGTCGGACGCCGTGCTTACGCTGGACGGGTGACGAACCCCGCCTCCTACCGCCCGAAGCCGGGGGAGGTGCCCGACTCCCCGGGCGTCTACAGGTTCCGCGACCCGCAGGGGCGCGTGGTGTACGTCGGCAAGGCGAAGAGCCTGCGGCAGCGGCTGGCCAACTACTTCCAGCCGCTGCACGCGCTGCACCCCCGCACCGCCACGATGGTCACCACCGCGGCCAGCGTGGAGTGGACCGTGGTGGGCACCGAGGTCGAGGCCCTCCAGCTGGAGTACTCCTGGATCAAGGAGTTCGACCCCCGCTTCAACGTCAAGTACCGCGACGACAAGTCCTACCCCTACCTCGCGGTGACCATGGGCGAGGAGTTCCCGCGGGTGCAGGTGCTGCGCGGCGCCAAGCGCAAGGGCACCCGCTACTTCGGGCCCTACGCCCACGCCTGGGCCATCCGCGAGACGGTCGACCTGCTGCTGCGCGTCTTCCCCGTGCGCACCTGCTCGGCGGGCGTGTTCAAGCGCGCCGGGCAGGTGGGCCGCCCCTGCCTGCTCGGGTACATCGACAAGTGCTCCGCGCCCTGCGTCGGCAAGATCTCCCCGGAGGACCACCGGGCGCTGGCCCAGGAGTTCGCCGACTTCATGGGCGGGGCCACCGCCAAGTACGTGCGTCGGGTCGAGGCGCAGATGCGCGAGGCCGCCGCCGAGATGGACTTCGAGCGGGCGGCGCGGCTCCGCGACGACGCCGGCGCGCTGCGCAAGGCCCTCGAGAAGAGCGCCGTGGTGCTGCCCGACGCCACCGACGCCGACGTCTTCGCCCTCGCCGAGGACGAGCTCGAGGCGGCCGTGCAGGTCTTCCACGTCCGCGGCGGCCGCGTGCGCGGCCAGCGCGGCTGGGTGGTGGAGAAGGTCGAGGACCTCACCACCGCCGACCTCGTCCAGCACCTGCTGCAGCAGGTCTACGGCGGGTCGGCCGAGCTGGACGACGACGACGACGGCAGCGCCCGCGCCGCCGAGGCCGGCGAGCAGCCCCCGCGCGAGGTGCTCGTGCCGGTGGAGCCCACTGACCCCGAGCAGACCGCCGCCTGGCTGACGCGGCTGCGGGGCTCGCGGGTGGAGGTCCGGGTGCCGCAGCGCGGTGACAAGCGCGCGCTGCTGGAGACCGTCGAGCGCAACGCCACCGGCGCGCTGAACCTGCACAAGACCCGCCGCGGCGGCGACCTCACCACCCGCTCCCTGGCGCTGCAGGAGCTGCAGGAGGCCCTCGGCCTGGACGAGGCGCCGCTGCGCATCGAGTGCTACGACGTGTCCCACCTGCAGGGCAGCGAGGTGGTCGCCTCCATGGTCGTGTTCGAGGACGGCCTGCCCCGCAAGAGCGAGTACCGCCGCTTCGCCGTGCGCGGCGAGGGCCCCGACGGGCGCACCGACGACCTCGCCTCGATGAACGAGGTGCTCACGCGGCGCTTCCGCCGCCACGTGGCCGACGCCGCCCGCGACGGCGAGCTCGACGACCAGGTCGCGCCGGCCAGCGGGCCGGTGAGCGGGGAGGTGCAGCCCGGCATCGACCCCGCCACCGGGCGCGCGCGCCGCTTCGCCTACGCCCCGCAGCTGGTCGTCGTCGACGGAGGCCAGCCGCAGGTGGAGGCCGCAGCCGCCGCGCTCGCGGAGCTCGGCGTCACCGACGTCGCCCTGTGCGGCCTGGCCAAGCGCCTGGAGGAGGTGTGGCTGCCCGGGGAGGACCACCCGGTGGTCCTGCCGCGCACGAGCGAGGGCCTCTACCTGCTGCAGCGCCTGCGCGACGAGGCCCACCGCTTCGCGATCAGCTACCACCGCTCCAAGCGCAGCAAGGCGATGACCACCAGCGCCCTGGACGGCGTCCCCGGCCTCGGCCCGGCCCGCCGGCAGGCCCTCATGACGAGGTTCGGCTCGCTGAAGGCGCTGCGCGCTGCCACCGCGGAGGAGGTCGCCGCGGTGCCGGGGATGGGCCCGGCCACCGCCGCCGCCGTGGTCGCCGCGCTCGCGGGCGACGCGCCGGCCCCGGCCCTCGACACGGCCACCGGGGAGCTCGTCGACTGACCGCGATGGGCCAGGATGGCCCGGTGAGCGCGCCGCCCGAGCAGCCCGAGCACCCCCAGGCCGAGCCCCCTGCGACCGAGCCCTCCCAGCCCGAGCACGACCTGCTGGTCATCACCGGCCTGTCCGGCGCCGGCAGGTCGACCACGGCCCACGTCCTGGAGGACCTCGGCTGGTACGTGGTCGACAACCTGCCGCCGCAGATGCTGGGCCCGCTGGCCCAGCTCGCGGCGCAGGCCTCCGGCGCGGTGCCCAAGGTGGCGGTGGTGCTCGACGTGCGGGGGCGCGGCTTCTCCGCCGACCTCGCCGCCGCCCTCGCCGAGGTGCGGGTGCGCCGCAGCATCCTGTTCCTGGAGGCCAGCGACGCCGTCCTGGTCCGCCGCTTCGAGTCCGTGCGCCGCCCCCACCCGCTGCAGGAGGAGGGGCGCATCCTGGACGGCATCGAGACCGAGCGGGAGCTGCTGCGCGACCTGCGCGCCGCCGCCGACGTCGTCATCGACACCTCCGACCTCAACGTCCACCAGCTCGCCGCCTCGGTGACCCGCGCCTTCGGGGAGGCCGAGGCCACCCGGCTGCGCCTGACGCTGCTCTCCTTCGGCTTCAAGTACGGGCTGCCCACCGACGCCGACCACGTCGTCGACGTGAGGTTCCTGCCCAACCCGCACTGGGTGCCCGAGCTGCGGCCGCTGACCGGCCGCGACGACCCGGTCAGCAGCTACGTGCTCGGGCAGGACGGCGCCGAGGAGTTCCTCGACAGGTACGCCGCGGCGCTGCAGCCGGTGATCGCCGGCTACCAGCGCGAGCACCGCCGCTACGCGACCGTGGCCATCGGCTGCACCGGCGGCAAGCACCGGTCGGTGGCCATGACCGAGGCGCTGACGGCGCGCCTGCAGGCGCTGGCCGACGAGCGCGCCGACGGCGAGCACCCCGGCCCCGTCCTGCGGGTCGCCCACCGCGACCTGGGCCGCGAGTGAGGCGCGCGTGAGGCCGGGCGCCGTCCCCGGCGGCGGGCTGGCGGGCGGCCCGGGGCCCGGGACGGGCCCGGCGGTGGTCGCCTGCGGCGGGGGCCACGGGCTCGCGGCGTCGCTGCAGGCGCTGCGGCACCTGTCCGACAGGATCACCGCGGTCGTCACCGTCGCCGACGACGGCGGGTCCAGCGGCCGCCTGCGCGCCGAGCTGGGGACCCTGCCGCCCGGCGACCTGCGCATGGCGCTGGCGGCGCTGTGCGACGACACCGAGTGGGGCCGCACCTGGCGCGACGTGCTGCAGCACCGCTTCACCGGCGACGGCCCGCTGGCCGGCCACGCCGTCGGCAACCTCCTCATCGCCGCGCTGTGGCAGCGCCTGGGCGACACCGTCGAGGGCCTCGACCTCGTGGGGCGCCTGCTCGGGGCCCGCGGCCGGGTCCTGCCGATGTCGTCGGTGCCGCTCTCGATCGAGGCCGACGTCAGGGTGCGCGCCACCCGGTCGGCGCCCGGGCGCCTGGAGGTGGTGCGCGGGCAGAAGGCGGTGGCCACGACGCGCGGCACGGTGGAGGAGGTGCGCCTGGTGCCCGTCGACCCGCCGGCGCGCCCGGAGGTGGTCCAGGCCGTGCGCGCCGCCGACTGGGTGGTGCTGGGGCCCGGCAGCTGGTTCACCAGCGTCATGCCCCACCTGCTGGTGCCCGACCTGGCCGCGGCCCTGCGCGAGACCCGCGCGCGGCGCTGCCTGGTGCTCAACCTCGTCAGCGAGCGCGGGGAGACCAGCGGGCTGAGCCCCGCCGCCCACGTGCGGGCGCTGACCGCCCACGCGCGCGGGCTGCGCTTCGACGTGGTGCTGGCCGACCCCAGCGCCGTGGAGGACGTGGAGGAGCTGGCGGCCGCCGCGGAGGACGCCGGGGCTCGCCTGGTGCTGCGCCAGGTGCGGCGCGGGCGCACGGCCGAGCACGACCCGCTGCGCCTGGCCGCCGCGATGCGCGACGTGCTGGAGGGCTCCTGGGGCGACGTCGCCTGAGGGCCTGACTGGTCACCCCGACCTAGTCACAACGGTGGAATTCGGCGAGTCGTCCCCCCGGGCGTGTCGCGGTGGCACCATGAAGCGCATGGAGACGGCATGGCACTGACGGCACAGGTGAAGGACGAGCTGAGCCGTCTTCCGGTGCAGCGCTCCTGCTGCCGCAAGGCGGAGGTCTCCGCCCTGCTGCGCTTCGCGGGAGGGCTGCACATCATCGCCGGGCGCGTGGTGGTGGAGGCCGAGCTGGACACCGGCGCCGCGGCGCGCCGGCTGCGCCGCGACCTCGCCGACGTCTACCGCGCCGCCAGCGAGGTGCTGGTCGTGGCCGGCGGCGGGCTGCGGCGCGGGTCCCGCTACGTCGTCCGGGTGGTCCACAACGCCGAGTCGCTGGCCCACCAGACGGGCCTGCTCGACCAGCGCGGCCGCCCCGTGCGCGGCCTGCCGCCCCAGGTGGTGGCCGGCGCCGTCTGCGACGCCGAGGCCGCCTGGCGCGGCGCCTTCCTCGCCCACGGCTCCCTCACCGAGCCGGGCCGCTCCTCCGCGATGGAGATCACCTGCCCCGGCCCCGAGGCCGCCCTGGCGCTGGTGGGCGCCGCCCGCCGCCTGGACGTGCAGGCCAAGGCCCGCGACGTGCGCGGCACCGACCGCGTGGTGGTCCGCGACGGCGAGGCCATCGGTGACCTGCTCACCCACCTGGGCGCCCACGGCGCGAAGCTGGTGTGGGAGGAGAGGCGGATGAGGCGCGAGGTGCGCGCCACCGCCAACCGCCTGGCCAACTTCGACGACGCCAACCTGCGCCGGTCGGCGCGGGCGGCGGTGGCCGCCGGCTCCCGCGTGGAGCGCGCGCTGGAGATCCTCGGCGAGGAGGTGCCCGAGCACCTGCGCACCGCCGGCGCGCTGCGCCTGGCGCACAAGCAGGCCTCCCTGGAGGAGCTGGGAGCGCTCGCCGACCCGCCGATGAGCAAGGACGCCGTGGCCGGGCGGATCCGCCGGCTGCTGGCGATGGCCGACCGCAGGGCCGCCGAGCTGGGCGTCCCGGGCACCGAGGCCAACCTGACCCCGGACATGCTCGACGCCTGAGGTGCCCTAGGGTCGGGGGCGACCCCTGCCACTCCTACCAGGAGGCGCTCTGTGACCATCCGCGTGGGCATCAACGGCTTCGGCCGCATCGGCCGCAACTTCTTCCGCGCCGTCCAGGCGTCGGGCGCTGACGTCGAGGTCGTCGGCGTCAACGACCTCACCGACAACGCGACCCTCGCGCACCTGCTCGCCTACGACTCGGTGCTCGGCCGCCTCGAGGGCGTGACCACCTCCGGCGACGAGATCGCCGTGGGCGGCAAGAGCTTCAAGGCGCTCGCGGTGCGCAACCCCGCGGAGCTGCCCTGGGGCGACCTCGGCGCGGACGTCGTCGTGGAGTCCACGGGCATCTTCACCGACGCGACCAAGGCCAGGGCGCACATCGACGGCGGCGCCAAGAAGGTCATCATCTCCGCCCCGGCGAAGAACGAGGACATCACGGTCGTCATGGGCGTGAACGACGGCGACTACGACGCCGCCGCCCACCAGATCATCTCCAACGCCTCCTGCACCACCAACTGCCTCGCCCCCATGGCCAAGGCCATCGACGACGAGTTCGGCATCGTGCGCGGCCTCATGACCACGGTGCACGCCTACACGCAGGACCAGAACCTGCAGGACGGCCCGCACTCCGACCTGCGCCGCGCCCGCGCCGCCGCCATCAACATCGTCCCCACCTCCACCGGTGCGGCGAAGGCGATCGGCCTGGTCCTCCCGCAGCTCAAGGGCAAGCTCGACGGCTACGCCCTGCGCGTGCCGGTCCCGACCGGCTCGGCCACCGACCTCACCGTCACCGTCGGCCGCGAGACCTCCGTGGAGGAGGTCAACGCCGCGGTGAAGGCCGCCGCCGAGGGCGCCATGAAGGGCTACCTCAAGTACACGACCGACCCGATCGTGTCCTCCGACATCGTCACCGACCCCTCCTCCTGCATCTTCGACTCCGGCCTGACGAAGGTCATCGGGGACCAGGTCAAGGTCGTCGGCTGGTACGACAACGAGTGGGGCTACTCCAACCGCCTCGTCGACCTGGTGAAGCTCGTCGGGGCCTGAGCCCCGCCGAGAGAGCATGGCGCTCACCTCGCTCGACGACCTGGTGGCCGCGCAGGGTGACCTGCGCGGCCGCCGGGTGCTGGTCCGCTCCGACCTCAACGTGCCGCTCGACGGCACCACCATCACCGACGACGGGCGCGTCCGCGCCTCCGTGCCCACGTGGCAGCGCCTGCTCGACGCGGGCGCCCGCGTCGTCGTCGTCGCCCACCTCGGCCGCCCGAAGGGCGCCCCGGAGGCGAAGTACTCCCTGGCCCCCGTGGCCGAGCGGGTGCGCGAGCTGCTGCCGTCCACCACGGTCCGCTTCGCGGGCGTGACGGTCGGCGGCGAGGCGCAGGAGGCCGCCGACGCCCTCGGCGACGGCGAGCTGCTGCTCGTGGAGAACCTCCGCTTCAACGCCGGCGAGACGAGCAAGGACGACGCCGAGCGCGCCGCCTTCGCCCGCGAGCTCGCCGCGCTCGTGGGGGGCGCCGACGGGCCTGCCGCCGGTCTCTACGTGTCCGACGGCTTCGGCGTGGTGCACCGCAAGCAGGCGAGCGTGTACGACGTCGCCCAGCTGCTGCCGCACGCCGCGGGCGGTCTCGTCGAGGCCGAGACCGCGGTGCTGCAGCGCCTCACCACCGACCCGGCCCGGCCCTACGCCGTGGTGCTGGGCGGCGCGAAGGTCTCCGACAAGCTCGCGGTCATCGAGAACCTCCTCGGCACCGCCGACCGGCTCCTCGTCGGCGGCGGCATGGTCTTCACCTTCCTCGCGGCCCAGGGCCACGAGGTCGGGAAGTCCCTGCTCGAGGCCGACCAGGTCGAGACCGTCAGGGGGTACCTCGCGACCGCCGCGGAGCGCGGCGTGGAGGTCGTCCTGCCGGTCGACGTCGTCGCAGCGACGGCCTTCTCCGCCGACGCCGACCACGAGGTCGTCCCGGCCGACGCCATCCCGGCCGACCGGATGGGCCTGGACATCGGCCCGGAGAGCGCGAGGCTCTTCGCCGAGAGGCTCGCCGACACCCGCACGGTGTTCTGGAACGGGCCGATGGGCGCGTTCGAGATGGCGCCGTACGCCGAGGGCACCCGCGAGCTGGCGAAGGCCCTCGCGGAGGTCACCCGCGCCGGCGGCCTCACCGTGGTCGGGGGCGGCGACTCCGCCGCCGCGGTCCGCTCGCTCGGCTTCGCCGACGACGACTTCGGGCACATCTCCACCGGTGGCGGCGCCAGCCTGGAGTACCTCGAGGGCAAGACCCTCCCCGGGCTGTCCGTCCTGTCCTGACGGGCGGCGCTCCCGACCCGCACCACCCGCGCCCCCGGGCGCACCGGCTCCCCGCCCGCACCGCCCGACGCGTGCGGGCGGGGAGCCTTCCGCACGCACCCAGCCCGTCCCGCACCGTCCCGCACCGTCCCGCCCTCACCGACCCCTGGAGGACACCGTGGCCCGCACCCCGCTCATGGCCGGCAACTGGAAGATGAACGTCGACCACGTGCAGGCCACGGCGCTCGTGCAGCGCCTCGCCTGGACGCTGCGCGACGCCAAGCACGACCCGGCCGCCGTCGAGGCCGTCGTCATCCCGCCCTTCACCGACCTGCGCTCGGTGCAGACCCTCATCGAGGGCGACAAGCTCGAGCTGGGCCTGGGCGCCCAGGACGTCTCCGCGCACGAGCCCGGCGCCCGCACCGGCGAGGTCGCCGCCTCCATGCTCGCGCGCCTGGGGGTGCAGTACGTGGTGGTCGGCCACTCCGAGCGCCGCCAGTTCCACGGCGAGGACGACGCGCTGGTGGCCGCCAAGGCCGCCAAGGTGCTCGAGCACGGCATGACCCCGATCGTCTGCCTCGGCGAGCAGCTGGAGGTCCGCGAGGCCGGCGAGCACGTCGCCGACTGCGTCGGCCAGCTCGACGGGTCCCTGGCCGGCATCTCCGCCGAGGACCTGGTCAGGGTCGTCGTCGCCTACGAGCCGGTGTGGGCCATCGGCACCGGCAAGGTCGCCACCCCCGAGGACGCGCAGGAGGTCTGCGCCGCCCTGCGCGCGCGCCTGGCCGAGCAGCACGGCGCCGAGGTCGCCGACGCGGTCCGCGTCCTGTACGGCGGCTCGGTGAAGGCCTCCAACGTCGCCGCCATCATGGCCGGGGAGGACGTCGACGGCGCCCTGGTCGGCGGCGCGAGCCTGGACGCCGGCGAGTTCGCGGGCATCGTCACGGGCGGGGCGGCGTCCTGAGCGCCAGCACCCCGGCCGGGGCCGGTGCCCGGCGCGCCGGTCGCGTGATGGCGGTCACCCCGGCGCCCACCAGCAAGTACCCTGGTCGGCTGTGACAGTCCTGCGGATCGTGCTCCAGGTGATGCTGGCGCTGACGAGCCTCTTCCTGACGCTGCTGATCCTCCTGCACAAGGGCAAGGGCGGCGGGCTGTCGGACATGTTCGGCGGCGGCATGTCCGCCAGCGTCGGCAGCTCCGGCGTGGCCGAGCGCAACCTCAACCGCATCACCGTGGCCAACGCCGTCCTGTGGGCGGCGGTCGTCGTCGCGCTCGGGCTCGTCGAGCGCTTCGACCCCAGCGGTTCCTGAGCACCCCACTCCTGCAGACGAAGGGATCACCGTGGCAGGTGGCAACGCGATCCGAGGCAGCCGGGTCGGCGCCGGTCCGATGGGCGAGGCGGAGCGCGGCGACGCCGCGCCCCGGCGCCGCGTCTCCTACTGGTGCGCCAACGCGCACGAGACGCAGCCGAGCTTCGCCTACGACTCCGGCTCGGAGGTCCCCGAGACCTGGGACTGCCCGCGCTGCGGGCTCCCCGCCGGCCAGGACCGGGCCAACCCGCCCCAGCCGCCCAAGACCGAGCCGTACAAGACGCACCTCGCGTACGTGAAGGAGCGCCGCTCCGAGAGCGACGGCGAGGCGATCCTGGAGGCCGCCCTCGCCAAGCACCGCGCCAAGCGCGGCGTCTGACCGGCACAGGTCCCGCCACGCGGAGGGGCTCCCGGGACGGTCCGATCGGACCGTCCCGGGAGCCCCTCCGCGCGTCGTGCGGGGGTCAGACCGTCCGCTGCGCCAGGTAGTGCTCGATGAGCGCCCGCGTGGAGGGGTCCTGCGCCTGCAGCGCCTCGTCGTCGCCGGTGAGCGCCGGGGCGATCTCCTGGGCGAGCTTCTTGCCCAGCTCCACCCCCCACTGGTCGAAGCTGTCGATGCCCCACACGGTGCCCTCGACGAAGGTGACGTGCTCGTACAGCGCGATGAGCTGGCCGAGCACGGACGGCGTCAGCGACGGCGCCATGATCGACGTGGTGGGCCGGTTGCCGCTGAAGACCCGGGCCGGCACGACGTCCTCCGCGGTGCCCTCGGCGCGGACCTCCTCGGCGGTCTTGCCGAACGCCAGCGCCTTCGTCTGGGCGAAGAAGTTGGCCATGAACAGCGCGTGGACGTCGACGTCGCCGTCCCGCAGCGGGTGCGCGGGGTCGGCGAAGGCGATGAAGTCGGCCGGGACCACCCGCGTGCCCTGGTGGATGAGCTGGTAGAAGGCGTGCTGGCCGTTGGTGCCGGGCTCGCCCCAGAACACCTCGCCGGTCTGGGTGGTCACCGGTGAGCCGTCCCAGCGCACGGACTTGCCGTTGGACTCCATCGTCAGCTGCTGCAGGTAGGCGGGGAAGCGGTGCAGGTGCTGGCTGTACGGCAGCACCGCGTGCGTGTGGGCGCCGACGAAGTTGACGTACCAGACGTTGAGCAGGCCCAGGAGCACCGGCACGTTCGTCGCGAGGGGCTCGGTGCGCACGTGCTCGTCGACGGCGTGGAACCCGGCGAGGAAGTCCCTGAACCCCTCCGGGCCGATGGCCACCGCCAGGGACGTGCCGATGGCCGAGTCCACGGAGTAGCGCCCGCCGACCCAGTCCCAGAAGCCGAACGCGTTGTCCGGGTCGATGCCGAAGTCGGCGACCTTGTCCAGCGCGGTGGAGACGGCCACGAAGTGCTTCGCGACGGCGTCGCGGCGCGCGTCGTCGTCGTCCTCCAGGGCACCGGCGGCGGCCAGCCGCTCCCACAGCCACGCCCGGGCCAGGCGCGCGTTGGTCAGCGTCTCCAGCGTCCCGAAGGTCTTGGACGCGACGATGAACAGCGTCGTGGCCGGGTCGAGGTCGGCGACGGTCTCGGCGAGGTCGGTGGGGTCGATGTTGGAGATGAACCGCACCTCCAGGTCGGGGTGCCGGTGGGCCGCCAGCGCCTCGTAGGCCATGACGGGCCCGAGGTCGGACCCGCCGATGCCGATGTTGACGACGGTGCGGATCCGCTGCCCGGTGACGCCCGTCCAGGCGCCGGAGCGCACGGCGTCCGCGAAGGCGAAGACCTTCGACAGGACCGCCTGGACGTCGGCGTCCACGTCCTGCCCGTCGACCACCAGCGGCGGCTCCGCGTGCGGGGGGCGGCGCAGCGCCGTGTGCAGGACGGCGCGGTCCTCGGTGGCGTTGATGCGCTCGCCGGCGAACATCGCCTGCAGCCGCTCGGGCACGCGGACCTGCTCGGCGAGCTCCACCAGCAGCGACAGCGTGGTGTCCGTGACGAGGTTCTTGGACAGGTCCACGTGGAGGTCCGCGACGTCGAGGGTGAGCCGGCGGGCGCGCCCGGGGTCGTCGGAGAACCAGCCGCGCAGGTCCGGGACCAGCTCGGCGTGGTGGGCCTCGAGGTGGGCCCACGCGGACGTGGTGGTCGGGTCCACGGGAGGGGTGCTCACGCAGGAGACGCTAGGGCAGGCCGGTGGCCCCGTCGCGCCCAGGCCGCGGCCCCCCCCGCGGGCGCGGCGTCACAGCCGGCCCGCGGCCTCCCGGTCGAGCAGCCACAGGGTGCGTGCGGTGCCGCTGACCAGGCTCGCGGGCAGCGCGCCGGGGCCCGCGAGGGCCTCGGCGACGGCGTCGGCCTTGTCGGCGCCGCCGACCACGAGCCAGACCTCCTCCGCCGACGCGATGACCGGGACGGTCAGCGACAGGCGCGTGGGCGGCGGCTTGGGGGCCTCGCGCACCGCGACCACCTCGCGGCCGACCTCCTGGCCCTGCTCCAGCGACGGGTGGCCGGGGAACAGGCTGGCGACGTGCCCGTCCGGCCCCACGCCCAGCAGCAGCACGTCCAGCACCGGCACCGCCCCGCCGACGCCCTCGGCGCGCGCGGCCGCGGCCAGCTCGGCGGCGTAGCGGGCCGCCGCGGCGTCGGCGTCGTCCCCGTCGGGCCCGTCGCTGGCGGGCATGACGTGCACCCCCTCCGGGCGCAGGCCCTGCGGGGCGAGGGCGTCCAGCAGGGCCTCGCGCGCCTGCACGGCGTTGCGGTCGCCGTCGTCGGCGGGCACGAAGCGCTCGTCGCCCCACCACAGGTCCACCCGCGACCAGTCGACGGCGCGGGACGCGGGGGAGGAGGCCACCTCGCGCAGCACCTGCGTGCCCACCGTGCCGCCGGTGAGCACCACGGACGCGCGCCCGCGGCGCACCTGGGCGTCCAGCACGCGCACCAGCAGGCGGGCGGCGACCGCTGCGGCGAGGGAGTCCTTGTCGGGGTGGACGACCACCTCGGCGGCCGACCGGGACCCGTAGCTGCTCATGAGGCGTCCTCTCCGACGGTCGGCTTCTCCGGCGGCGGGTCGGCCGCCGCGATGGCCGCGGCGCGGGCGTGCGCGGCGGCGTCCAGCTCGGCGCCGTGGCGCAGCTGCTCGGCCACGTCCGGGCCGCGCCCGCTGGAGCGGGCCTCGGACAGCTCCAGGTGCCCCTCGGACCCGGCGTCCAGCGCGGCCAGGCCCTCGGTGAGCACGCGCCCGTAGACGTCGTCGGGGTCCAGGCGGCGCAGCTCCTCGGCCAGGCAGTCCCGGTTGGAGCGCCGCGGCAGCGCCAGGCGCCGCTCGGGCTGGCCGGGCTGGGTGAGGGTGGCCACCTTGCCGTCCGGACGGGCCAGCTCCACGACGCCGGAGGGGCGCTCCAGGCGCACCCCCACGATGCCGCCGCCGGTGGGCCCGCTGACCCGGGTGACCGGGCAGCGCAGCGCCAGGGCCAGCCACGCGGCCAGCAGCTCGGTGCTGGGGCTGTCGATGGCGCCGGTCACGGTGGCGGAGGTGACCAGGTCGGCGGGCACCTGGTCCAGGGCCGCGGCCAGCAGGCCCCGCCACAGGGTGAGGCGCGACCACGCGAAGTCGGTGTCCCCCGGCACGTGGTGGGCCGCCAGCCGGTGCAGGGTGGCCACCGGGTCGGCGCACCCGGCGGCGTCGGTGATGCGCCGCTGGGCCATCGCCCCGATCGGGTCGGAGGCCGGGTGGTCGGGCGCCTCGCCGGGCCACCACGCCACCACGGGCGCGTCGGGCAGCAGCAGGGGGATGACGGTGGAGGCGCCGTGGGCGGTGAGCGGCCCGTAGCTGCGCAGCACGATGACCTCGCTGGCCCCGGCGTCGCCGCCCACCCGGATCTGCCCGTCCAGGCGGGACGTGCCCCGCTCGTCGGCGGCGGCCAGCACCACGATGCGGCAGGGGTGCTCGCGGCTAGCGTCGTTGGCGGCCTCGATGGCCGTCTCGGCGTGCTCGTCGTCGGTGGGCACCACGAGGGTCAGCACGCGGCCCAGGGCCACGGCGCCCCCCGAGTCGCGCAGGTCCACGAGCTTCTTGGCGATGGCCGCGGTGGAGGTGCGCGGCATGTCGACGATCATCGGTCCGTCCTCACGGCCGCCTCCAGGTCCTGCCGGTGCGCGCGAGCATCTGCGCGGCCTGCTCCGGGCCCCACGACCCCGACGGGTACGGAGGCGGCTGGCCCTGCGCGGCCCAGTGCTCGATGACCGGGTCGAGGATGCGCCAGCTCAGCTCGACCTCCTCGTGGCGGGGGAACAGCGGCGGGTCGCCCAGCAGCACGTCGAGGATGAGCCGCTCGTAGGCCTCGGGGGAGGACTCGGTGAAGGAGTGCCCGTACCCGAAGTCCATCGTGACGTCGCGGACCTCCATCTGCGTACCGGGCACCTTGGAGCCGAAGCGCAGGGTGACGCCCTCGTCGGGCTGCACCCGCACCACGAGCGCGTTCTGGCCGAGCTCCTCGGTGGCGGTGGACTCGAAGGGCAGGTGCGGCGCCCTCTTGAAGACCACCGCGATCTCGGTGACGCGCCGGCCCAGCCGCTTGCCGGCGCGCAGGTAGAACGGCACCCCGGCCCAGCGGCGGGTGTCGACCTCCAGGGTGACGGCGGCGTAGGTCTCGGTGGTGGAGTCCGGCGGGATGCCGTCCTCCTCCAGGTAGCCCTTGACCGGCTCGCTGCCCTGCCAGCCCGGGGCGTACTGGCCGCGGGCGGTGTTGGCGTCGAGGTCGGCCGGCAGGCGCACCGCGGAGAGCACCTTCTCCTTCTCCGCGCGCAGGTCGCGGGCGTCGAAGGAGACCGGCTCCTCCATGGCCGTGAGGGCGAGCAGCTGGAGCAGGTGGTTCTGGATGACGTCACGGGCCGCGCCGATGCCGTCGTAGTAGCCGGCGCGGCCGCCGATGCCGATGTCCTCGGCCATGGTGATCTGCACGTGGTCGACGTGGTTGGAGTTCCACAGCGGCTCGAACATCTGGTTGGCGAAGCGCAGCGCCAGGAGGTTCTGCACCGTCTCCTTGCCCAGGTAGTGGTCGATGCGGAACACCGAGTCCTGGGGGAAGACGCTGCCGACCACGGCGTTGAGCTCGCGCGCGCTGGTGAGGTCCCGGCCGAAGGGCTTCTCGATGACCACCCGGCGCCAGGAGCCCTCCACGGGGTCGGTGAGGCCCGAGGCCGCCAGCTGCTGGCACACCAGCGGGAAGGCGCCCGGGGGGATGGACAGGTAGAAGGCGTGGTTGCCCCCGGTGCCGCGCTGGGCGTCGAGCTCGCGCACCACCTCGGCGAGCTGGGTGAACGCCGCGGCGTCGCCGAACTCCCCGGGCACGAAGCGGAAGCCCTCCGCCAGGTGCGCCCACACCTCCTCGCGGAACGGCGTGCGGGAGTGCTCGCGCACCGAGTCGTAGACGATGCGCCCGAAGTCCTGCTCGGCCCAGTCGCGGCGGGCGAAGCCGACCAGGGAGAACCCCGGCGGCAGCAGCCCGCGGTTGGCCAGGTCGTAGATGGCGGGCATGAGCTTCTTGCGGGCGAGGTCGCCCGTGACCCCGAACATGACCATGCCGCAGGGGCCGGCGATCCGGGAGAGCCGCTTGTCGCGGGGGTCGCGCAGCGGGTTCTGCGCGACCCCCTCGCCCAGGTCGGGGCGCAGCAGGGACATCAGGGCACCACCACGGGCGAGCTCACCCCGTCGAGCCGGGACGGGCTCGTCACTCGTCGCCGCTGCCGCCGGCCTGGGCGGCGGCGCGCTCGAGCTCGTCGCGGACGGACTCGCCCAGCTCGGTCCAGGACTTCTCGAACTTGTCGACGCCCTCGGTCTCGAGGTCCTCGACGACCTTCGTGTAGGAGATGCCCAGGCGCTCCAGCCCGTCCATGACCTGCTCGGCCTCGGCGTAGGTGCCGCGCACGGTGTCGCCGGTGACCTCGCCGTGGTCGGCGAAGGCCTCCAGGGTGGTGCCCGGCATGGTGTTGACCACGCCGTCGGTGACGAGCTCGGAGACGTAGAGGGTGTCCGGGTAGGCCGGGTCCTTCACGCCGGTGGAGGCCCACAGCGGGCGCTGCACCTGGGCGCCGGCCTCGGCGAGCACCTGCCAGCGCGGGGAGGAGAAGACCTCCTCGTAGGCCTGGAAGGCCAGGCGGGCGTTGGCCAGGGCCGCCTTGCCGCGCAGCGCCCGCGCCTCGTCGGTGCCGATCGCGTCCAGCTGCGGGTCGATGGCGGTGTCGACGCGCGAGACGAAGAAGCTGGCGACCGAGGCGATCCCGGTCAGGTCCAGGCCCTTCTCGCGGGCCTGCTCCAGGCCGGTGAGGAAGGCGTTCATCACCGCCCGGTAGCGGTCGAGGGAGAAGATGAGCGTGACGTTGACGCTGATGCCCTCGGAGATCGCTGCGGTGATGGCCGGCAGGCCCTCCACCGTGGCGGGGATCTTGATGTAGAGGTTGGGGCGGTCCACCGCGGCCCAGAGCCTGCGGGCCGACTCGGCGGTGCCGTGGGTGTCGCGCGCCAGGCGCGGGTCGACCTCCAGGGAGACCCGGCCGTCGCCCTTGCCGCCGGTGCGGTCGTGCACCGGGCGCAGCACGTCGCAGGCCTCGCGCACGTCGCGGGTGGTGATCTGGAAGACCGCCTCGTCGACGTCGGCTCCCGAGGCCGCCAGCTCGCGGACCTGCTCCTCGTAGCGGTCGCCCTTCTTGAGCGCCGTCGCGAAGATCGTCGGGTTGCTCGTCACGCCGACGACGCTCTGCTGCTCGACGTGCTCGGCCAGGCGGCCGGTCTGCACGAGCTCGCGCGAGAGGTCGTCGAGCCACACCGCGACGCCGGCCTGCGAGAGGGCGGCGAGGTTGGCGTTGGTCATGGGAACGCTCCTGGGTCTGTCGGGGAGGGGGGCGCGGGCCGGCGCCGGACCGGCGGGCGGGCCCCCGGTCCGGGCCGCGCGGCCCGAACCGGGGGCGGTGGCTCAGCGGTCGCCGGTGCCACCGGTGGGGGAGGAGGAGCCGCTCACCGAGCCGGGGCTGTCGCCGCCGGCCGCGGCCCGCAGGGACTCGTGGGCCTTCTCGACGACGTTCTCGGCGGTGAAGCCGAACTCCTGCATGAGGCGCGCGCCGTCGGCGGAGGCGCCGAAGTGCTCCAGGGAGACGGTGCGGCCGGCGTCGCCGACCACGTCGCGCCACCCGGCGGCCACGCCGGCCTCCACGGAGACCCGCGCCCTCACCGAGGGGGGCAGCACGGAGGCGCGGTAGGCGTCGTCCTGCTCGGCGAACCACTCCCGGCACGGCATGGACACCACGCGGGTGCCGATGCCCTGGGCCTGCAGCTGCTCGCGGGCGGCCACGGCCACCTGGACCTCCGAGCCGGTGGCGACGAGGACGACCTGCAGGTCGCCCTCGGCGTCGACCAGCACGTAGCCGCCGCGCAGCGTGCCCTCGGCGGCGCCGAAGCCGCCCTCGCCGCGCTCGAAGACCGGCAGGTTCTGCCGGGACAGCACCAGGCCGGTCGGGCTCTTCGTGTGCTCCAGCGCCCCGCGCCACGCGTAGGCGGTCTCGTTGGCGTCGGCCGGGCGGACCACCGCCAGGCCCGGGATGAGGCGCAGCGCCGAGACGTGCTCGACCGGCTGGTGGGTGGGGCCGTCCTCGCCCAGGCCGATGGAGTCGTGCGTCCACACGAAGATCGACGGGATCTGCATCAGCGCCGCCAGGCGCACCGAGGGGCGCATGTAGTCGCTGAAGGTGAGGAACGTGCCCCCGTAGGCGCGGGTCCCGCCGTGGAGCACGATGCCGTTGATGGCCGCGCCCATGGCGTGCTCGCGGATGCCGAAGTGCAGCGTGCGGCCGTAGGGGCCGCCCTTCCACATCGGGGTCTGGCGCGAGCTGGGCAGGAAGGAGGGCTCGCCCTCCATGGTCGTGTTGTTGGACTCCGCCAGGTCGGCCGAGCCGCCCCACAGCTCCGGCAGCACACCGGCCAGGCCGGACAGGACCTCGCCGGAGGCCTTGCGGGTGGAGACGTCCTTGCCCGCCGGGAAGGACTTCAGCGCGTCCGTCCAGCCCTGCGGGAGCTCGCGGCGCTTCAGGCGGTCCAGCAGCGCGGCGCGCTCGGGGTTCGCCTCGCGCCACGCGGCGAAGCGGGCGTCCCAGCCGTCCGCGCCGCCGCGGACCTCCTGCGCCCGGGCCGCCAGGCCGCGGGTGCGCTCGAGCACCTCGTCGTCGACGGCGAAGGTCTTCTCCGGGTCGAGCCCGAGGGCCGCCTTGAGGCCCTTGACGGCCTCGTCGCCCAGGGCGGAGCCGTGCGACTTGCCCGTGTTCTGCAGCTTGGGGGTGGGCCAGGCGATGATCGTGCGCAGCACGACGAAGCTGGGCCGGGTCGTCTCGGCCCTCGCGGCCTGCAGCGCGTCCCACAGGGCCTGCACGTCCTCGCGGTAGCCCTCGCCGTCGGCGTGGGAGCCGCCGCGGGTCCAGTCCACGGTCTGCACGTGCCAGCCGTACGCCTCGTACCGCTTGGCGACGTCCTCGGTGAAGGCGATGTCCGTCTGGTCCTCGATGGAGATCGAGTTCTGGTCGTAGACGACCGTGAGGTTGCCGAGCTCCTGGGTCCCGGCCAGGGAGCTGGCCTCGCCGGAGATCCCCTCCTCCAGGTCGCCGTCGGAGGCGATGGCGACCACGTGGTGGTCGAAGACCGACTCACCGGGGGCGGCGTCGGGGTCCAGCAGGCCGCGCTCGCGGCGGGCCGCCATCGCCATGCCGACCGCGTTGGCGACGCCCTGGCCCAGCGGGCCGGTGGTCACCTCCACGCCCTTGGTGTGCTGGTACTCCGGGTGCCCCGGGGTCTTGGAGCCCCACGTGCGCAGCGCCTGCAGGTCCTCCAGCTCCAGGCCGAAACCGCCCAGGTAGAGCTGGATGTACTGCGTCAGCGCCGAGTGGCCGGCGGACAGGACGAACCTGTCGCGGCCGTCCCACGTGGTGTCGGCCGGGTCGTGCCGGAGGAGCTTCTGGTAGAGCAGGTACGCCAGCGGGGCCAGGGAGATGGCCGTGCCGGGGTGGCCGTTGCCGACCTTCTGCACCGCGTCGGCGGCGAGGGCGCGCACCGTGTCCACGGCGCGCTGGTCGACCTCGTCCCACGTGAGCTGGCCTGTGGCGCCCGTCGGTGCGCTGGTCTGCGTCTGGGTCACTGAGCTGTCCTTCCCTCCGCGCGGCGCGGGAGGGGGCCGCCGCGCGCGTGTCGTCCAGTGGTGCGGCTCTGCTGTCCCTGTGAGCCTACTCACCGGCGCCCCGGCCGCCAGGCGTCGGCCTGCCACCCGGGTGGTGGTGGGGCCGTACAGTGGGCCCGTCCGCCCCCTGAGGACCGCCGCGCCCTGCCCGGGAGCCGGTGCTCGGGCCCCTGCTCCAGCAAGGACCGCGACCGCCCGTGACCGCCGTCGAGGACGCCCGTGGCGCCCGCTCCCGCTGGACCAGGCGCCAGCGGGTGGCCGGCTTCGTCGCTCTGACCAAGCCGCGCATCATCGAGCTGCTCCTCATGACGACGGTGCCGACGATGATGCTGGCCCAGCGCGGCCTGCCGCCCCTGTGGCTGCTCGGCGCCACCCTCGTGGGCGGCACCCTCGCGGCGGGGAGCGCGAACGCGCTGAACTGCTACCTCGACCGCGACATCGACATGCGCATGCACCGCACGGGCAAGCGCCCGCTGGTGACCGGCGTGGTCACCCCGCCGGAGGCGCTGGTCTTCGGCCTGGCGCTCGGGGCGCTGTCGGTGGCGTGGCTCGGGCTGCTGGTCAACGGGCTCTCGGCCCTGCTCGCCGCGCTGGCGATCGCCTTCTACGTGGTCGTCTACACGCTCGGGCTCAAGCGCCGCACCAGCCAGAACATCGTCTGGGGCGGCGCCGCCGGGTGCATGCCCGTGCTGATCGGCTGGTCGGCGGTCACCGGGAGCCTGTCCTGGGCCCCCTGGGTGCTCTTCGCGGTGATCTTCCTGTGGACGCCGCCGCACTACTGGCCGCTGTCCATCAAGTACCGCGCCGACTACGCCGAGGTGGGCGTGCCGATGCTGCCCGTGGTGGCCTCCCCGCTCACCGTGGGCCGCCAGGTGGTCGGCTACGCCTGGGCCATGGTCGCGGCGACGCTGCTGCTCGTGCCGGTGGCCCCCACGGGCCCGGTCTACGCGGTGGCCGCGGTGCTGCTGGGGGGCTGGTTCCTCGTCGAGTCGCACGGGCTCCTGCGCCGCGCCAGGCGCGTCACCTCCGCCGACGAGGTCGGCGCCATGCGCCTGTTCCACACCTCCATCAGCTACCTCACGCTGCTCTTCCTCGCGCTCGCCGTCGACGCCGTCGTCCCGCTGCAGCCGCTCTTCTCCTGACCGCCCTGCCGGAGGCGCGCGAGGCGCGTCGAAGGGCGGCCCCAGGCGCCGCGGCCGCTGGTCGCTGCGCCCGTCGTCCTCGGAGTGGGCGCAGGGCCACCCCGTGCTCGTAGGAGTGGTGCGGGGCCACCCCGTGCCACTCAGGGACGGGCGCGGATCCACCCAGCACCGCCGCGCGACGGACCAGGACGACGACGACGGCCACGTCCGGGCTCCTCCGCCGCGGGCGGGCGGGCGCCGGACCCGCAGACGCCTCCCCGGACGCGCTGATCTTGGCGATCGGTGGCTCGGGAGGCCGCTCCAGAGCCACCGATCGCCAAGATCAGCGCACCGCGGCCCAGCGCCGCGGTCCAGACCTCAGCGGGGCCGGCGCGGTCGACCAGCCTCGGCTGCCGGCCCGGCGGGCAGGCGGTCAGGCGGTCAGGCGGCGGCGCGGGCGGGTGCGGCGCCGGTGCGCTCGCGCAGCGACGTCCACAGCGCCGTCACCGCGACCACGAGCAGGCACGCCCCGAGCATGTGCAGCGCCACCAGCGGCACCGGCAGGGCCGTGGCGTACTGCACGTAGCCGATGGCGCCCTGCAGCAGCACCACGCCGAGCACCCACCAGGCGCGGCGCCGTGCCAGTGCCGGCGCCGGGGAGGTGTGCAGCGCCACGAGCAGCCCGATGAGCAGCCCGACCAGCAGGAGCACCAGGTCGGCGTGCAGCCAGCTGACCGTGCGCGGGTCGAGGGCGTAGCGGGCGGGCTCCTCGGCGTCCCCGGAGTGCGGGCCCGCGCCGGTGACCACGGTGCCCACGGCCAGCACGGCGGCGGTCACGCCGGACAGGCCCACGGCGAGGAGCCGCACGGCCCGGTGCACCAGCGGGCGGGGGGCGCCGTCGCCCTCGAAGGCCCGCAGGAGCAGCAGGGTGGAGGCGGCGACGAGCACCATCGAGACGAGGAAGTGCACCGAGACGGTGACGGGGGACAGGCGCGTCAGCACGGTGATGCCGCCGATGACGGCCTGCGCCAGCACCCCCACCACGGGGACGGCGGCCAGCGCGCGCAGGCGCCGGCGGGGAGCCCCGTCGGGCCCGCGCAGGCGCCAGACCGCCACCAGGGCGGCCACCGCGAGCACCAGCACGAGGAAGGTGAGGGTGCGGTTGCCGAACTCGATGTACTTGTGGAAGCCCTCCTCCTGGTGCACCGTCGGCACGTAGGAGCCGGGTGCGCACTGCGGCCAGGTGGGGCACCCGAGCCCGGAGCCGGTCAGGCGCACCAGGCCACCGGTGACGACGATGCCGACCTCGGCGACGAGGTTGGCCACCAGCACCGCCCGGGTGCCGCGGCCGGGACCGCGGGAGGCGGGAGCCCCCTGCGGCGAGGGCGTCGCGGGGCCGGGGCGGGCCGTCGTGCTGGTCACCCCGCCAGGGTAGGTGCGCGCGGCGGCCGCCCCCGCACGCCGAGCGCCCCCGCGGCTGTCACGTGCACCACAGCCCTGCTGCGCGGCGCCTCAGCTCCAGCGGAAGGTGCGCACGACGACGGCGCCCGCGACCACCGCCCAGGCCACCAGGACCGCGCACGGGCCCAGCGCCAGGGCGCCGTCCAGGACCGCCGCGCGGGCGGCGTCGCCGAGCGCCGCCGAGGGCAGCGCGGCCAGCAGCGGGGCTGCGGCCCCGGCGCCCTCGCGCGGCACGAGCAGCCCGGCCCCGGCCAGCAGGACCCACGCGAGGTTGGCCACCGCCAGCACCGCCTCGGCGCGCAGGGAGCCGGCCAGCAGCAGCGCCAGGGCCGCGAACGCGGCAGTCCCCAGCAGCAGCACGACGAGCAGCAGGGGCAGCACCACCGCACCGGCAGCCAGCGGCCGCCACCCCAGCGCGAGGGCCAGCGCGCCGAGCACCACCACCTGGAGCGCCTCGACCACGAGCACCGCCACCAGCCGGCCCAGCAGCAGGCCGGAGCGGCCCAGCGGTGTGGTGGCCAGCAGCCGCAGCACCCCGTACCGGCGGTCGAAGCCGAGGGCGATCGCCTGCCCGGTGAAGGCCGTGGACAGCACCGCCAGCCCCAGCACGCCCGGGGTGACCACGTCGATGCGCGGCAGGCCCTCCAGCGAGGCGGGGACGACGACGCCGCCCACCGGCGTGCGCGCCAGCACCAGCAGCGCCAGCGCCGGCAGCACCAGGCTGACGAGCAGCTGCTCGCCGTTGCGCAGCAGCACGCCCACCTCGAAGCGCGCCTGCGCCAGCACCCGCTGGACGGCCGGGGCGGGGCCCCCGCCGGGGGCGAGGTGCAGCCCGGGTGCGGTGCCCTCCGCGCTCACGCGGCCTCGCCCCACCGGGCGGGGCCGCCGGTCAGCTCCAGCACGACCTCCTCCAGGGACCGGCGCCCCACGGCGAGGTCCTGGGGCAGCACGCCCTGGGCGGCGCACCAGGAGGCCGCGGTGGCCACGACCTGCGGGTCGACGGCCCCGGGGTGCAGCGCGGTCACCTCGTAGCGGCCGGGGGCCGCCTCGTCGGTGGCCACCGACGTGGGCAGCGCGGCCCGCAGGGCCTCCAGGGGGAGGCCGGCCGGGGCGCCGAAGCGCAGCACCTCCGGGCCCGAGGAGGTCAGCTGCGCCACCGTGCCGGTGGCGACCGCGCGGCCGTCGCGCACGACGACGACGGCGTCGGCCAGCCGCTCGGCCTCGGCCATGGAGTGCGTGGTGAGCACCACCGCCGCGCCGGCGGCCCGCAGCTGCTCCAGCAGGTCCCACACCACGGCGCGGGCGTGCGGGTCGAGCCCGGTGCTGGGCTCGTCGAGGAAGGCCAGCTCGGGGCGGCCGACGACGGCGCACGCCAGCGCCAGCCGCTGCCTCTGCCCGCCGGACAGCCGCCGCACCGCGGTGCGCCCGAAGCCGTCGAGCCCGAGGAGCCGCGCGAGCGCCTCGACGTCGAGGGGCTCGGCGTGCTGGGCGGCCACCAGGCGCAGCACGGCCATGGCCGGGGCCCCGCCGGGCAGCCCGCCGTCCTGCAGGAGCACCCCGGTGCGCGCCGCCAGGGCCCGCCCGTCGCGGCGGGGGTCGAGCCCGAGCACCTCCAGGCGGCCCGCGTCGGGGCGGCGCAGGCCCGTGCAGCACTCCACGAGCGTGGTCTTGCCGGCGCCGTTGGGACCCAGGACGGCGGTGATCCGGCCGCGCTCGGCGGTCAGCGACAGGCCGTCCAGCGCGGGGCGGCGGCCGTAGGCCTTGACCAGCCCGCTCGCGACCAGCGCGGGGGCGCCGTGGCCGCGGGTGGTCTGCACGCACGGAGTCTAGGTCGGCCCGCCGCCGCCGCCCGCGGCCCGCGGCCCGGCCCCCGCGGGCGGCGTGACGGTCCTCACGCGAGATCGCCGGGACGGCGGGGGAAGGGGATTAGGGCACCATGGTGTTGTGCAAAGCATGGCCACCTCCGACGCCCCGGGCGCCGCGCGCGCCTCGGCAGCGCCGGAGCTGTCCGCGGCGAGCACCCGCGAGCGCGTCTCGCGCGCGGTGCTGGCCCGCGGGCCGGTCACGGCCGCGCAGCTGGCGGCCGACCTCGGCGTCACGCCCGCGGCGGTGCGCCGCCACCTCGACGCGCTCGCCGCCGACGGGCTGGTCCGCCAGGCCCCCCTGGTCGCCGGCGCCGCCGGGCGCGGCCCGGGGCGCCCCGCCCGGGGCTGGGTGGCCACCGAGGCCGGCCACGCGGCGGCCCCCGGCGCCTACGACGACCTGGCCGCCGCCGCCCTCAGCGCCCTGGAGCGCGAGGCCGGCCCGGAGGCGCTGGAGCGCTTCGCGCGCCAGCGCGCCGAGGAGCTGGTGGCCCGCCACCGCGCCGCCGTCGAGGCTGCCGGGACGGCTCCCGCCGCCCGCGCCGGCGCCCTGGCCGAGGCCCTCACGGCTGACGGCTACGCTGCCCGGACGGTGCTCGGCGGGCCGCGCCGCGCGGCGGCGCCGTCCCCGCGCAGGGGCCGGGCGGGCTCGGCGGTGCCACCGCCGTCGCCGGTCCCGGCGTCGGTGCAGCTGTGCCAGGGCCACTGCCCCGTCCAGGCGGTGGCGGCGCGCCACCCGGAGCTGTGCGAGGCGGAGACGGAGGCCTTCGCCCGGCTGATCGGCGCTCCCGTGCGCCGGCTGGCCACCCTGGCCGCAGGTCACCACGCCTGCACCACGCACGTCACCACCGCCCGCACCCCGGCGGCCCACCCCGCCGCCGCGGGCCCGCCGACCGCCCGCCAGGCCAGCCCGACCACCCCCGAGCCCCCGCAGACCTCGCACCCCACCCAGGGACGGAGCGCATGAGCACAGAGACCAGCCCGCAGACCGAGCTCAACGACATCGAGGCCCGCAACCCCGAGCTCGCCGGCCTCGGCACCTACCAGTACGGCTGGGCCGACCCCGACGCCGCCGGCGCCTCGGCGCGCCGCGGCCTGTCCGAGGACGTGGTGCGCGACATCTCCGCCCGCAAGGACGAGCCGGAGTGGATGCTGCGCACGCGCCTGAAGGCGCTGAAGATGTTCGGCCGCAAGCCGATGCCGGACTGGGGCAGCGACCTGTCCGAGATCGACTTCGAGAACATCAAGTACTTCGTGAAGTCGACCGAGAAGCAGGCCACCAGCTGGGACGAGCTGCCGGCCGACATCAAGAGCACCTACGACCGACTGGGCATCCCCGAGGCCGAGAAGCAGCGGCTCGTGGCCGGCGTGGCCGCGCAGTACGAGTCCGAGGTCGTCTACCACCAGATCAACGAGGAGCTCGAGCGCCAGGGCGTCATCTTCCTCGACACCGACACCGGCCTGCGCGAGCACCCGGAGCTCTTCCAGGAGTACTTCGGCTCGGTGATCCCCCCGGGCGACAACAAGTTCGCCGCGCTCAACACGGCCGTGTGGTCGGGCGGCTCCTTCATCTACGTGCCGCCGGGCGTGCACGTGGAGATCCCGCTGCAGGCCTACTTCCGGATCAACACCGAGAACATGGGCCAGTTCGAGCGGACGCTGATCATCGCCGACGAGGGCTCCTACGTGCACTACGTCGAGGGCTGCACCGCGCCGATCTACAAGTCGGACTCGCTGCACTCCGCGGTGGTCGAGATCGTCGTGAAGAAGAACGCCCGCGTGCGCTACACGACCATCCAGAACTGGTCGAACAACGTCTACAACCTCGTGACCAAGCGGGCCACCGCCGCCGAGGGCGCCACCATGGAGTGGATCGACGGCAACATCGGCTCCAAGGTGACGATGAAGTACCCGGCGATCTTCCTCATGGGCGAGCACGCCAAGGGCGAGACGCTGTCCATCGCCTTCGCCGGCGAGGGCCAGCACCAGGACGCCGGGGCCAAGATGGTGCACGCCGCGCCGCACACGTCGTCCTCGATCATCTCCAAGTCGGTGGCCCGCGGCGGCGGCCGCAGCTCCTACCGGGGCCTGGTGCAGGTCCTCGAGGGCGCCGGCCACTCGGCCTCGACGGTGCGCTGCGACGCGCTGCTGGTCGACTCGATCAGCCGCTCGGACACCTACCCCTACGTCGACGTCCGCGAGGACGACGTCTCCATGGGCCACGAGGCGACCGTCTCGAAGGTCTCCGAGGACCAGCTCTTCTACCTCATGAGCCGCGGCATGGCCGAGGACGAGGCGATGGCGATGATCGTGCGCGGGTTCATCGAGCCGATCGCGCGCGAGCTGCCCATGGAGTACGCCCTCGAGCTCAACCGGCTCATCGAGCTGCAGATGGAAGGAGCGGTCGGCTGAGCATGGCTGACACGTCCAACAGCACCACCGCCCAGACCGACGCCGACCTCGGCCTGGACGGCCTCGACGCCGGCCGCGAGGACCTGGCGCTCGACCTGCCCGGCGGCGCGCCCGCGACGCTGACGGCCCCGGCCGACGGCGAGGACGTCCCGGCGGTCCCGGACGGCGGCTCCCCGGTGGGCACCGCGCCGGCCCAGCACGGCCTCAACGCCCACAGCCACGGCGCCGGCGTGCCGGCCACCAACCGCGCCGAGCGGCGCACGTCCTTCGACGTCGCCGACTTCGCCGTGCCGAGCGGGCGCGAGGAGGAGTGGCGCTTCACCCCGGTGGACCGCGCCCGCGACCTCTTCGAGCCGGCCGGCGCCGGCGCCCGCGGGCTGCACGTCCAGGTCAGCGCGGCCGACGGCGTCACCCACCGGCGCTCGGCGGAGGGCGGCGGGAAGGGCTTCGTGCCCGGTGACCGAGCAGCGGCCGTGGCCTGGGCGGACGCCGCCTCGGCCGGCGCCGTCGACGTCGTCGCCATCGCCCCCGAGGCCGACCTGGCCGAGCCGGTGCTCGTGCGCGTCGCCAGCGACGCCCCGCGCTCGGCGGGCCACCTGGTGGTCCAGGCCGGTGCCTACAGCCGCGCCACCGTGGTGCTGGACCACTCGGGCTCCGGCCACGTCGGCAGCGGCGTGGAGGTGCTCGTCGGGGAGGGAGCCCACCTCGTGCTGGTCAGCGTGCACCAGTGGGAGGACGACGCCGTGCACCTGGCCCAGCACGACCTGCTGGTCGGGCGCGACGCCACCGTCAAGCACGTCGTGGTCACCCTCGGCGGCTCGCTGGTGCGGGTGGGCTCCACCGTCCGCTACGACGGGCCCGGCGGCGACGCGACCCTGCTGGGCGTCTACTTCTCCGACGCCGGGCAGCACCTGGAGCACCGCTCCTTCGTCGACCACGAGGCGGCCAACTGCCGCTCCAACGTCACGTACAAGGGCGCCCTGCAGGGCGAGACCGCGCGGGCGGTCTGGGTCGGCGACGTCCTCATCCGCGCGAGCGCGCTGGGCACCGACACCTACGAGCTGAACCGCAACCTCGTGCTCACCGACGGCGCCCGCGCCGACTCGGTGCCCAACCTGGAGATCGAGACCGGCGAGATCGTCGGTGCCGGCCACGCCAGCGCCACCGGCCGGTTCGACGACGAGCAGCTGTTCTACCTGTGCAGCCGCGGCATCCCGACCGAGCAGGCCCGCCGCATGGTGGTCCGCGCCTTCTTCGCCGACGTGCTGCAGCAGATCGGCGTCCGCTCGGTCACCGACCAGCTCATGGCCGCCATCGAGGCCGAGCTGGAGATGGCCGAGGGCACCTCCGGGACGGGCGAGCTGCCGGTCGTCGCCGACGGCGTCGAGGCGGAGCTCGCAGGCTCGCGCCTGTGAGCGCGGGCACGGGCGCCGGCGGGAGCGGGGCCATGGTGCGCGTCTGCTCGGTGCACGACGTCCCCGACCCGGGGGCGCTGCGCGTCGAGGTGCCCACCCCGCAGGGGACGGTGGCCGTCGCCGTCGTGCGCGACGAGGACGGCGACCTGCACGCCGTCTCCGACACCTGCAGCCACCAGGCCGTCTCCCTGTCCGAGGGCGACGTGGAGGGCTGCATGATCGAGTGCTGGCTGCACGGGTCGGCGTTCGACCTGCGCACCGGTCGCCCGAGCGCGCTGCCGGCGGTCCACCCCGTGCCCGTCTACGCCCTCGCGGTGGACGGCGACGACGTGCTCGTGGACGCCACCACCGACATCGGCCCCTCCGCCGACCAGACCTGACAGACCTGCTGACCTGAGGAGCACCGCATGGCCACCCTGGAGATCCGCGACCTCCACGTCTCCGTGGAGACCCCCGACGCCGGCGCCAAGCAGATCCTGCGCGGCGTCGACCTGACCGTCCGCGCCGGCGAGACCCACGCGATCATGGGCCCCAACGGCTCGGGCAAGTCCACGCTGGCGTACTCCATCGCCGGGCACCCGCGCTACACCGTCACCGGCGGCACCGTCACCCTCGACGGCGAGGACGTGCTGGCCATGAGCGTGGACGAGCGCGCCCGCGCCGGCCTGTTCCTCGCGATGCAGTACCCCGTCGAGGTGCCGGGCGTGACCGTCTCCAACTTCCTGCGCACCGCCAAGACGGCCGTCTCCGGCGAGGCGCCCTCGCTGCGCCACTGGACCAAGGACGTGCGCACCGCCATGGACGCGCTGCGCATGGACCCCGCCTTCGCCGAGCGCAACGTCAACGAGGGCTTCTCGGGCGGGGAGAAGAAGCGCCACGAGATCCTCCAGATGGAGCTGCTCAAGCCCAAGGTGGCCGTCCTGGACGAGACCGACTCCGGCCTGGACGTCGACGCGCTGCGCGTCGTCTCCGAGGGCGTGAACCGCGTGCGGGAGACCGGTGAGACCGGTCTGCTGCTCATCACGCACTACACGCGCATCCTGCGGTACGTGAAGCCCGACTTCGTGCACGTCTTCGTGGCCGGCCGCGTGGCCGAGGAGGGCGGCCCGGAGCTGGCCGACGACCTGGAGGAGAACGGCTACGACCGCTTCGTCGGCGGGGCCGGTGCCGCGACGGTGAGCGCCTGATGTCCGACGTCGACGTCGCTGACGTCGAGGAGGCCCTCAAGGACGTCGTCGACCCCGAGCTCGGCATCAACGTGGTCGACCTGGGCCTCGTCTACGGCCTGACCGTGGAGGAGCCGCGCACCGCCGTCATCGACATGACGCTCACCTCGGCGGCGTGCCCGCTGACCGAGGAGATCGAGCAGCAGGTGGCGCAGGTGCTCGAGGGCGTGGTGGACGACCACCGCATCAACTGGGTGTGGATGCCGCCGTGGGACATGCAGAAGATCACCCCCGACGGCCGCGACCAGCTGCGGGCCCTCGGCTTCAACGTCTGAGTCGGTGACGACCGACGTGCAGAACCCCGCCAGGGGGTCCGTCCAGGGCCTCACGGCGGGGTTCTGCACGTCCGGCGCCACGCCGGGATCGGCGCGGTGAGCAGCCGGCTGGTCGAGGTGGCCCCGGAGCGGCTGACCGGCTGGGTGACCCGCTTCACCGCCTCCCACGGGCCGGTGCGCCTCGCGGAGGCGCCGGAGCGGCTGCTGCTGCACGCCGCCGACGGCGAGGTGGCCGACCTGGAGGTGCCCTGGCCGCCCCTGGCCCCGCCATCGGTGGCCACGACGGACGCCACGGCGGACGCCATGACGGACGACGACGGTGGCGCCGCGCGCGTCGCGGCGCTCGCGGAGCACGCCGGCGCCGAGCGGACGGCGCTGGTGCTGCTCGTGCGGCGCGGGGGCTGGGCCGTGGGCCTGGCGCGGGGCGGGGTGCTGCTCGACGGGGCCCACGGCACCCGGTACGTGCAGTCGCGCACCGCGGCGGGCGGGTGGAGCCAGCAGCGCTACGCGCGGCGGCGGGCCAACCAGGCCGACGGCCTGGTCGGCGCCGCCCTCGACGGGCTCGGCGCGGTGCTCGGGCGCGCGGCGGCGCTGCCCGGGCCGCTGCTGCCCGAGGTGGTCGTGCCGGGCGGGGACCGGCAGCTGGTCGCCGCCGTGCTCGACGGCGCGCCAGCCCCTGTGGCCTCCGCGCTGCGGGGGCTGCCGCACGGCCCGCTGCTCGACGTGCCCGACCCGCGCCGCGCCGTGCTCGCCGAGGCCGCGCGCCGCGCCCGCTGCGTCCGCGTGCGGGTGGGGCGGGCACCGGACCCGTCCTGACCGGACGGGCGGCGCTCAGGACCGTCCCGCGAGGGCGGCCAGGGCCACCTCCAGCGCGTCACCGGCCGCGCACGCGAGGTCGGGGACCACCCCGGAGCCCTCCCAGCTGCTCCCCGTGGTGGGCTCGACGGGCGTGGCCTCGGGCACCAGCGCCGTCACCCGCGGGGCGACCCGCACCGGGGTGACGTGGTCCGCGGCGCCGGGCGTGCGCTCGCCCACCACCAGCACCCGGCGGTGGGCGGCCAGCACGTGCGCCAGCCCCTCGGCGCTGGAGTACGTCCCCAGCCCGACCAGCACGGCCACCGGCACGCCCGCCGGCACCGGGGCGCCGAGCGCCTCGCCGTCGGTCCACCACTGCCGCACCGACCCGTCGCGCCGGTGCACGCGCTGGACCTCCACCTGCCGGGGCCCCAGCAGCCAGCCGGCGACGGCGGCCAGGCCTGAGACGGCGCCGCCGCCGTTGCCCCGCAGGTCCAGCACCACGGCGTCGGCGCCGGCCAGGAGGGCGGCGGCGGCCCGCAGGGCCGCCCCGGCGTGCGCCACCTCCTCCAGGGCGTCCAGGCGCAGCACGCCGGTGCCACCGGCCAGCCGCTCCACCCGGGTGACCCCGGCGCCGCGGCGCGCGACGTCGGCGGGCGAGGCGGGCGGCCACCCCGGCGGGGGTGCGTCCAGCGGTGTCAGCGGGGCCGGGGTGGTCTCCGCGTGCAGCGTCAGGTGCCGCGCCGTGCGGTGGCAGGCGGCCTCCACCTGCTCGAGCAGCTGCTGACCGCCCGCGCCGCGCAGGGCCGGCGCGAGCCGCTCGAGGTCGCCGGCGAGGCGCTCGGCGCGGTGGGCGTCGGGGACCAGCAGCCGCACCCACGCGGCCAGGCGCCGGGTGAGGGCCGGGCCGTCGTCAGCGGTGGTGGCGGCAGCGGCAGCGGGGTCGGGGGTGGCCACCGGGGCAGCGTGGCACCTGGGGCAGGGGCGCCGCGGCCTCCCGCACCGCCCCGTCCACCCAGGGCGAACACGCCCCGCTCCCCGTGCGGGCGGCGCGGCGCCCCCGGCCGCCGGGCACCTCTGGCACCCTGGGACGGTGATCACCCCAGGACGCAGCGTGATGACCGTCGTCGCCGGCGCGGGTCTGGCCCTCGCCCTGGTGGGCTGCTCCGCCGCCGGTGACATCGCCTCCGCGGCGGGGGAGGGCGCCAGCTCGGCGGCGGTCGGGGCGGCCCGCGACGCGGCGCTGGGCCAGGTGTGCGGCGCTGTGCAGGACGGCCAGCTGTCCGAGGCCGACCTGCAGCGGCTGCGCGCCGCGGTGCGCGCCGCCGAGGCCGCCGGCGTGGAGGGCGACGTCGTCACCCGCGCCGACCAGCTGCTCGGCGACGGCGGGCCCGACGAGGGGCAGGTGGCCCAGCTGCAGGAGGCGTGCGCCCAGGCCGGTCAGGGCGGGGACGGCGGCTCCTGAGGCACCGACCTCGCCCGGGCTGCCCGATCATGCAGAAGACCCGCACCTGGAGGCCCCGGGTGCGGGTCTTCTGCATGATCGTGGGCCGGTGGGCCGGTGGGCCGGTGGGCCGGTGGGCCGGTGGGCCGGTGGGCCGGTGGGCCGGTGGGCCGGTGGGCCTGTCGGGTCAGCGGGAGCGGTGGGCCAGCTTCCACGCGCCCGGCAGGGCGACGCCCGCGATGACGGCCTTGACCAGGCCGCCGAGCAGGAACGGCGTGAAGCCCGCCGCGACGGCCTGCCCGGCGCTCATGCCGGTGGCCAGGGCCAGCCACGGCACGCCGACGGCGAAGACCACCAGCTGGCCGGCCGCGAACAGCGGCACCGCGCGCCACCAGCGCCGGTCGGCGCCGTGGCGCGCCGCCAGGCCGATGAGGTAGGCCGCGGGCAGGAAGCCGAGGATGTACCCGCCGGTGGCGCCGAGCACCACGTCCAGGCCGCCGGAGGCCTCGGAGTAGAACGGCAGCCCGACGGCCCCCAGCGCCGCGTACAGCCCCATGGAGGACAGCCCGCGCACGGGGCCCAGCGAGGCGGCCACCAGCACCAGCGCGAGCGTCTGACCGGTGATCGGCACCGGGGTGAACCCCAGCGGCACGACGACCTGCGCGAGCAGCGCGGTGAACAGCGCGCCGCCGGTCACCAGCAGCGCGTCGCGCACGCGGGTGGAGGAGGCGACGGCGGGGACGAGGTCGGCCAGGACGGCGCGGCGGGGCAGCCGGCCCGGGAGGTCAGCGGTGAGGGCCACGGGGACACCCTGGCAGACGGCCGGTGGGCGACCAAGGGGGGCGGGGGCGCCGCGGCGCCCGACGGGGACCCGCGCGGCGACTAGACTGGGCAGGACATGATCACAGCGACCGACGTCGAGCTCCGCGCCGGCGCCCGCCTGCTGGTCTCAGGAGCCACCTTCCGCGTCGGCCGCGGCGACAGGGTGGGCCTCGTGGGCCGCAACGGGGCCGGCAAGACCACCCTCACCCGCGTGCTGTCCGGCGAGACCCAGCCGGCCGGCGGCTCGGTGACCTCCGACGGGCCGGTCGGCTACCTCCCGCAGGACCCGCGCACCGGGGACCTGGAGCAGTCCGCCATCGCCCGGGTGCTCTCCGCGCGGGGCCTGGACGCCGTGGTCGCCAGGATGCGCGCCGCCGAGGAGGAGATGGCCGGGGACGACCCGGCCGTCCGCACCCGGGCCATGGACCGCTACGCCAAGCTCGAGGCGCGCTTCACCGCCGCCGGCGGGTACGGGGCCGAGGCGGAGGCCCACCGGATCGCCGCCAACCTCAACCTGCCCGAGCGCGTGCTGGCCCAGCCGCTGGGCACCCTGTCGGGTGGGCAGCGGCGCCGCGTGGAGCTGGCGCGGATCCTGTTCTCCGACGCCGAGGTGCTGCTGCTCGACGAGCCCACCAACCACCTCGACGCCGACTCGATCGTCTGGCTGCGCGACCACCTGCGGACCTACTCCGGCGGCCTGGTGGTCATCAGCCACGACGTCGGCCTGCTCGAGGCCGTGGTCACCAAGGTGTTCCACCTCGACGCCAACCGCTCCCAGCTCGACCTGTACAACGTCGGCTGGAAGCTGTACCTCGACCAGCGCCGCATCGACGAGGAGCGCCGCAGGCGCGAGCGGACCAACGCCGAGAAGAAGGCCGGCGCCCTCATGGCCCAGGCCGACAGGATGCGCGCCAAGGCGACCAAGGCCGTCGCGGCGCAGAACATGGCCAAGCGCGCGGAGAAGCTCGTGGCGGGCCTGGAGGACGTGCGCCAGGCCGACCGGGTGGCCCGGCTGCGCTTCCCGTCCCCGGCGGCCTGCGGCCGCACCCCGCTCACGGCGGAGCACCTGTCGAAGTCGTACGGCTCGCTGGAGATCTTCACCGGCGTCGACCTGGCGATCGACAAGGGCAGCAAGGTGGTGGTGCTCGGCCTCAACGGCGCGGGCAAGACCACGCTGCTGCGCCTGCTCTCCGGCATCGAGACCCCCGACACCGGCGCGGTCGTGCCCGGCCACGGGCTGCGCCTGGGCTACTACGCCCAGGAGCACGAGACCATCGACGTCGGGCGCACCGTGCTGGAGAACATGCGCTCGGCGGCCCCGGACCTCGACGACACCGGCGTGCGCAGCGTGCTGGGCTCCTTCCTGTTCATCGGCGACGACGTGCACAAGCCCGCGGGGGTCCTGTCCGGCGGGGAGAAGACCCGCCTGGCGCTGGCGATGCTCGTGGTCAGCGCCGCCAACGTGCTCCTGCTCGACGAGCCGACCAACAACCTCGACCCGGCCAGCCGCGAGGAGGTCCTCGACGCGCTGCGCCGCTACGAGGGCGCGGTGGTGCTGGTGACCCACGACGAGGGCGCCGTGCACGCCCTCGAGCCCGAGCGCGTGGTCCTGCTGCCCGACGGCCAGGAGGACCTGTGGAGCCCGGACTACGCCGAGCTGGTCTCCCTCGCCTGACCGGCTGCTGGGGCGGCCCTGGGCGCCCGCTGGCCGGTGCCTGGGAGGCCGTCCGGGGGACGCTGGGCGCCCTCGGCGGTGCCGCCTGGTCGGATGCGCCGCGGCAGGGGAAGATCGGTGCCGGTGGCACCGGGTGCGACGCCGTCGCACGATGGGGGCACCATGGTCGTTCCGGACACCGCCGAGACCCTGCGGTGGAGGGGCGCGGCCAGCAGGGGACTGGTCGAGGACGACTCAGGAGGGCAACACCGTGAGCGACAACCCAGTGATCAAGAAGGGCGCACGCATCACCGGAGGCGAGCGCACCACGCTCGCCGACGACCTCAAGGCCAAGTACGCGCAGGGCGCCAGCATCAGGGCCCTGGCGGCCGAGACGGGGCGCTCGTACGGCTTCGTGCACCGCATCCTCACCGAGAGCGACGTCTCCCTCCGCAGCCGCGGCGGGGCGACGCGGGGGGCGCGCAAGGCGAGCTGAGGCGTGCACCGGAGGCGGTCCGCTCGAACAGCGCGGCGGTCCGCGTCCGGGAAGCAGGGGCGGCACCCCGTCGTTCCTGCTCGTGGTGATGTCCCCGTGAAGACCCCCGAGCCCCTCCCGGCCACCTCGTGAGCGCGACCAGCGGCTGGGCCGCGATGCGCTCCTTCAGCCGCGACGGAGCCGTCAAGGAGCACCGGCTGGCGCCGGGCACGCTGAGGCGCGTCGCCGCCCTGGCCCGCCCCCACCGCCGGGCGCTGGCGGTCTTCACCGCCCTGGTGGTCCTGGACGGCGCGCTCGTCGCCGTCCCCCCGCTGCTGCTGCGCCACCTCATCGACGACGGCGTGCGCACCGGCGACCGCTCCGTGGTGGTCGTGCTGGCCCTGCTCGTGGCCGCGATCGCCCTGGCCGAGGCGGGACTGTCCCTGGTGCAGCGCTGGCTGTCCGCGCGCATCGGCGAGGGCCTCATCTACGACCTGCGCAGCGCCGTCTTCGAGCACGTGCAGCGCCAGTCGATCGGCTTCTTCACCCGCAGCCAGACCGGTGCGCTGGTCTCCCGCCTCAACAGCGACGTGGTCGGCGCCCAGCAGGCCTTCACCTCCACCGCCGCCGGGGTGCTCTCCAACGCCGTCACCCTGGTGGCGGTGCTGACGGCCATGCTGGTGCTCAGCTGGCAGATCACCCTGCTCGCCCTCGTCGTGGTGCCCGCCTTCCTGCTGCCCGCGCGGCGGGTGGGGCGCCGGCTGGCGGCGCTGCGGCGCGAGTCGATGCAGCGCAACGCCGACCTCGGTGAGCGGATGACCGAGCGCTTCGGCGTGGCGGGCGCCCTGCTGGTCAAGACCTACGGCGACGACGCCGAGGAGTCCGCCCAGTTCCGCGCCCGCGCCGCCGCCGTGCGCGAGATCGGGGTGCGCACCGCCCTGAGCAGCCGCGTCTTCTTCGCCGGCCTCACGGCCCTGGCGGCCCTGGCGACGGCGATGGTCTACGGCGTGGGCGGCTGGCTGGCGATCAGCGGCGCGGTCACCACCGGCTCGCTCGTGGCGCTGGCGGCGCTCTTGGCCCGCCTGTACGGCCCCATCACGGGCCTGGCCAACGTCCAGGTCGACGTCATGACCGCGCTGGTCTCCTTCGAGCGCGTCTTCGAGGTGCTCGACCTCGCGCCGGCGGTGCGCGACCCCGACCGGCCGCGCGCGCTGCCAGAGGGCCCGCTCGACGTGGAGCTCGACGACGTCGTCTTCACCTACCCCCGCGTGACCACCCTCGCCTCCCTCCAGGCCCCGGACGCCGGCGCCCGCGGGGCCGACGGGGACGCGGGGGACGACGGAGCCGACGGGGACGACCGCCCGGTCGTGCGCGGCGTCAGCCTGCACGTGCGCGCCGGGCAGGTGGTGGCGCTGGTGGGGCGCAGCGGCGCGGGCAAGACGACCCTGGCCTCCCTCGTCGCCCGCCTGCACGACGTCGACTCCGGCAGCGTGCGCGTGGGCGGGGTCGACGTGCGCGAGACCACCCAGGCCGAGCTGCGCCGCCGCGTGGGCGTGGTCAGCCAGGACGCCCACCTCTTCCACGACACCGTGCGCGCCAACCTGCTGTACGCCCGCCGCGGGGCCTCCGAGGACGAGCTGTGGCAGGCCCTGGCCGCCGCCCGCGCCGACGGCGTGGTGCGCGCCCTGCCGCAGGGGCTGGACACGGTGGTGGGCGAGCGGGGGCACCGCCTGTCCGGTGGGGAGAAGCAGCGCGTGGCGCTGGCGCGGCTGCTGCTGCGCGCGCCCAGCGTCGTCGTCCTGGACGAGGCCACCGCCCACCTCGACAGCGAGTCCGAGCGGGCCGTGCAGGAGGCCCTCGACGCCGCGCTGGTGGGGCGCACGAGCATCGTCATCGCCCACCGGCTGTCCACCGTGCGCTCCGCCGACCTCATCTGCGTGGTCGACGGCGGCCGCGTGGTCGAGCGGGGCCGCCACGCCGAGCTGGTGGCCCGCGGCGGGCTGTACGCCGACCTGCACCGCACGCAGTTCAGCGACGGTCCCCTGGCCGCCTGAAGCCGCCCGCCGGTCCTCAGCGGCCGATCTGGCGCTCGGCGTCGCGCCGGGCGGCCGCGAGCATCGCCTCCACGGCGGCGTCCTCGACCTCCTCGTCGGTGGGCGGCCGGTCCGGGTCGCGCACCACCAGCTCCGCGCGCGGCTCGCGGCGGCCCGCGGCGACGTCGGCCTCGTAGGCCGCCCGGCGCAGGTGGACCACCAGGAACACCCACGCGGCCACCGCGAACAGGAGCCACTGGACGGTGTAGCCCAGGTGCGGCCCCTCGTCTTGGCTGGGGCGGTCCGCGGCGGCGGGGGAGGACGACGGCGCCGGCGCCTCGCTGCCGCGCTCCAGCTCGCCGTAGGCGGCGGTCACCAGGGCCTGGGCCGTGGCAGCACCGGCGGCGGAGCGCACGCCGTCGGCGACCGTGCCGGCCAGGTCGACGGCCTGCACCTGGCCGAGCGGTGCGCTGCGCCCGTCCACGGGCTCGGCGGGCCGCAGCCGCACGACGGCGCTGACCCGGCCCGCGGGCGGGGCGGGGACCGCGGAGGGGGCGTCGGCCGTGGCGGGGTCCGGCGGGAGCCAGCCCCGGTCGACCACGAGCACGCGCCCGTCGTCCAGGCGCAGCGGCACGAGCACCTCGTAGCCATAGCCGTCCTGGGCGTGCTGGCGGTGGCGCACCAGCAGGGTCGCCGCGGGCAGGTAGGTGCCGCTGACGGCGACCGGGGTCCACGTGCGCTGCGCGGGAAGGGCGGTGGCCCCGACGGGGAGCGCGTCGGCCAGCGCGGTGGGCGCGCGGTCGTAGTTGGCCCGCACGAGGCCGATGGCCGCGACCCGCTCGGTGCGGCGCTCCCACTGCCAGTGCGCCAGGGCGAGGCACGCCAGCGTGAACAGGACGGCGAGGGCGATCGCCCTCAGCCATCGCCGCTGCAGCAGCAGCCGGTGCACCGCCCCACGGTACGGCGCGCCACCGGGTGGGCGCCGCCGTCGGCGACGGGGGTGTGAGGCAGCCGACGCCGGTCGGACGCGCGCGCGGGAGCCCGGTCAGGGCGCCCCGGCGCAGCGCTCAGGCGGTGCGCTCAGGCGGTGCGCTCAGGCGGTGCGCTGGGCCTGCAGGGGCGCCTGGGCGGAGACGGCCTCCACCTCGCGCAGGAAGCCGCGCACCTGCAGGTGCGCGGACAGGCCCTCGCGGTGCTCGTCGCAGGCCAGCCAGGTCTTGCGCCGCTCCGGGGTGTGCAGGCGGGGGTTGTTCCACCGCAGGGCGTGGGCCGCGCCCGCCCTGCACCCCCGTGCGCTGCAGACCAGGTCCGGTGCGGGCTCGTGCAGCTCGGGGGCCATGGCCCCATGCTCGCACCCGGTCGCGCCCGAGGGAACCCCGAGCGTCTCCCGGGTTGCCCGCGGGTGAACGGCGCGGCGGCCGGTGCGGGTGGCGCCGGGCGGCGGGGGACCGCCCGGCGCCCGGCGCGACCCGGCGGGGGGACGCGTCGCGCCGAGCAGATCGTGCACGACCAGCTGGTCGAGGTCGCCCACCGGGGCCCGAGACCACCCCGGTGGAGCAGGCGGAACCGCCGCCCCGACCCAGCAGCGCCCCGACCCAGCAGCGCCCCGACCCAGCAGCGCCCCCACCCAGCAGCGCCCCGACCCAGCAGCGCGCCGGGCCGGCGCGCTCAGCTGGCCCGGGCCTGCGGCCCGTCGTCGTGGGAGGCCGGCGCTGCGGCGCTGGTGGCGCCGGCGCCCGCTGCGGGCGGGCGCTCGCCCGCCTCCTCGGGGGTGAGGCCGTGCGCCGCCGGCGGCGGGTGCTCGACGGTCTCCCCGCGCACCACCTGCACCGCCCGCAGCGCCGCCGGCTCCGCGGCGGTCTGCTCCCGGTGCGGGGAGGGGACGTCGCGCACGGAGCGGCCCGAGCCCCAGGCGACGGGCAGGCGCTCGCGGCCCGCGTTGGCGATGAGCACGGCCACGTACGGCAGGAACACCGCGCCCACGGCGGCCACCCACCGCCACGGGCCCGGGAGGACGAAGATGAGCCCGAAGCACAGCACGCGGATGCCCATCGTGATGCTGTACTTGAGCATCCGGGAGTTGATGTCCTGCTGGTGGGAGCGTCCGACGGACGTGATCGACGGCGTGCTCGACGCGCCCCGCCTCTGAGACCGCTGGGTCTGCGAGTGAGCCACGGGTCAACGGTACGTCCGGCGGCCCGGTAGCGTGCGCCGGCGAGAGCCGGTCGTTGCGCTGCTCACACCGAGCGCGCACCCGGCCGCGAGACGGGACCACGAGGGCCGAGCCGGCCCGGGAGCAGGGGGTGGCGCGTGCCGGACGGCCGCAGCGTGCTGGTGACGGGGGCTGACCGGGGGATAGGCCGCGCGGTCGCCGCCGCGTTCGTCGCCCAGGGTGACCGCGTGGTCGGCACCTACCGCACCGGCCGGCCCGAGGACGTCCCCGCGGGCGCCCTGGCCGTGCAGGCGGATGTGACCGACACCACGTCCGTCGACGCCGCCTTCACCCGTGCCGAGGAGGCCCACGGACCCGTCGAGGTGCTGGTCGCCAACGCCGGCACCACCCGCGACGCGCTGCTGATGCGCGCCACCGACGACGACTTCGCGGCCGTCCTGGACACCAACCTCGGCGGCGCCCACCGCTGCGCCCGCCGCGCGGCGAAGGGCATGGTCCGCCTCAAGCGCGGGCGCATCGTCCTCATCGGCAGCGTCGTGGGGCTGTACGGCTCCCCGGGGCAGGCGAGCTACGCCGCGAGCAAGGCGGCGCTGGTGGGCCTGGCCCGCTCCCTGACGCGCGAGCTGGGCGGGCGCGGCATCACGGCCAACGTCGTCGCCCCGGGGTACGTCAGCACGGCGATGACCGACGCGCTGCCCGAGGCGCAGCAGGAGGCCTACCGGAAGGCGATCCCGGCCGGTCGCTTCGGGGCGACCGAGGAGGTCGCCGGCGTCGTGGCCTTCCTGGCCTCCGACGCCGCCGGGTACATCAGCGGGGCGGTCGTCCCCGTCGACGGAGGATTGGGGATGGGGCACTGATGGCTGGACTTCTCGAGGGCAAGCGCCTGCTGGTCACGGGGGTCCTCACGGACACCTCGATGGCCTTCCACGTCGCGCGCCTGGCGCAGGAGCAGGGCGCCACCGTGGTGCTCAGCAGCTTCGGCCGGCAGATGCGCATCACCGAGGTCATCGCCCGCCGCCTGCCGCAGCCCGCGCCGGTGGTCCAGCTGGACGTCTCCAGCGCCGAGGACCTGGGCGCCCTGGCCGGCCGCATCTCCGAGCAGCTCGGCGAGGACGCCCGCCTCGACGGCGTCGTGCACTCCATCGGCTTCGCGCCGCAGTCGGTGATGGGCGACGGCTTCCTGTCCGCCGAGTGGAACGACGTCGCCACCGCCCTGCAGGTCTCCGCCTTCAGCCTGCAGTCCCTCGTGGTGGCCTGCCGGCCGCTGCTGGCCCCCGGCGCCGGCGTCGTCGGCCTGACCTTCGACGCCTCCCTGGCCTGGCCGGTCTACGGCTGGATGGGCGTGGCCAAGGCCGCCTTCGAGTCCGTCAGCCGCTACCTCGCCCGGGAGCTGGGCTCCGAGGGCGTGCGCTGCAACCTCGTGGCCGCCGGGCCGGTGCGCACGACCGCCGCCAAGGCCATCCCCGGCTTCGAGGCCTTCGAGAGCGTGTGGAGCGAGCGGGCGCCGCTGGCGTGGGACGTCAAGGACCCGGTGCCCCCGGCGCAGGCCTGCGTGGCGCTGCTGTCGGACTGGTTCCCCAAGACCACCGGCGAGATCGTCCACGTCGACGGCGGCGTGCACGCCGTCGGCGCCTGACGGCCGCCCGCGACCGGCCCGTGGGCCCGGCGTGAGCGCAGGCGGCCCGGTGCCCCACCGGCTGGTGCTCGTGCGGCACGGCAAGGCCGTCGCGGACTCCGCCGACGGCACCGACCACTCCCGCGAGCTCGCGGCGCGCGGCGCCGACCAGGCGGCCTCCACGGCCGCCTGGCTGGCCGGGCGCGGCCTCGCCGCGCCCGACCTCGTGCTGGTCTCCTCGGCGGCGCGCACCGCGCAGACGTGGGCGGCGATGGCGCCCGCGCTGCACCCGGGCACGGTCCGCGAGGAGCCCGCCCTGTACGACACCTCCTCCCAGGCGCTGGTGCACCTGGTGGCCGCCACCCCCGAGGAGGTGGGGGTCCTGCTGCTCGTGGGGCACGAGCCGGTCCTCTCCGGCGCGGCGTCGGCGCTGGCCGGCGAGGGCTCGGACGGGCAGCTCGTGGCGCAGGTGCGGGCCGGCGTGGGCACCGGATCCGCCGTCGTCCTCGCGCTGGACGGTCCCTGGGCGGACCTGCGCCGGGGCGCGGCGCGCCTGGTCGACCTCCACACCCCCTGACGCGCCACCCGGGGTGGCCGATCGCCCATGATCACTGTGATCATGGGCGTCGGCCACCCCGAGGGGCGGGCGCGGGACCGTCAGGCGGCGCGCAGGTGGGCCCAGACGACCTTGCCGCCGGGGACCTCCTCCACGTGCCAGCGCACCGCCAGCGCCGTCACGACGAGCATGCCCCTGCCGCCGCCGTCGTAGGCGTCGACCAGCTGCGGGCGCGCGGCCGAGGTGTCCCGCACGCCCACCGACGCGGTGGTCGCGTCGGCCTCGAGCAGCAGCTCCACGGAGCCGGGGGCGTGCCGGACGGCGTTGGTGACCAGCTCGGACACGACCAGCACCACGGCGTCGACCAGGTCGGGGCGCGCCCCGACCTCGGCCATCAGCGAGGTCGCGGCGCGCCGTCCGAGGCGCGCGGACGCCGGCTCGGGCGCGAGCGCCAGGGTGCGGCGCAGCGCCACGTCAGCCCAGGGGCGTGGCCGAGCCCGGCACGCGCTCCTGCGGGCGCACCGGCGGCGGCGGCGTGCCGTCGCCGAAGGGGCGGCCGCCGAGCTGCTCGCGGTGGTGCGGCTCCAGCCACCCCGACAGGTCCGGACCCGCCGGGACGATGCCGGAGGGGTTGATGTCGCGGTGCACCCGGTAGTAGTGCGCCTTGATCTGGGTGAAGTCGGTGGTGTCCCCGAAGCCGGGCGTGGTGAACAGGTCGCGGGCGTACGCCCACAGCGCCGGCATCTCGGACAGCTTGCTGCGGTTGCACTTGAAGTGGCCGTGGTAGACGGCGTCGAACCGCGCGAGGGTGGTGAACAGGCGCACGTCGGCCTCGGTGATGGTGTCCCCGACGAGGTAGCGCTGCGTGCTCAGCCGCTCCTCGAGGGTGTCGAGGGCGGTGAACAGCCGGTCGTAGGCGGACTCGTAGGCCTCCTGGGAACCGGCGAAGCCGGCGCGGTAGACGCCGTTGTTGACCTCGGTGTAGACGAGGCGCATCACCTCGTGCATCTCGTCCCGCAGGTGCTCGGGGTAGAGGTCGGGGGCGCCCTCGCGGTGGTGCTCGGTCCACTCGGTGGACAGGTCCAGCGTCATCTGCGCGAAGTCGTTGGTGACCACGGCCCTCGAGGGGACGTCGACGAGGGCGGGCACCGTGATGCCGCGCGGGTAGTCCGGGAAGCGGGCGAAGTACGCCTCCTGCAGGCGCTCGTAGCCGAGCACCGGGTCCCGGCCGCCCTCGTCGAGGTCGAAGGTCCAGCTGCGCTCGTCGTGCACCGGCCCGCACAGCGCCAGGGAGATCGCGTCCTCCAGGCCGAGCAGGCGGCGCACGATGATGGCGCGGTTGGCCCACGGGCACGCCCGGGCCGCCACCAGCCGGTAGCGGCCCGCCTCCACCGGCCACAGCTGCGCGCCGTCCTGGTCGCCGCCGCCGGAGGTGTCGCGCACCACGCGGTCGGTGATGTAGCGGGTGTCGCGGGTGAACTCCTGGCCGGGCTTCGAGTAGACGCCCGGGGTGGAGTGCTCGGCGTGCTCGTCGACGGCGCTGCTGCTCACGGGCCGACGATAGGTGCGGGCGTCGCCCGGCGCTCTGCGAGCGGCACCCGGCCGGGGGCACCGCTCCAGCCGGGCGGCGTGTGGCGGCCACGGGCGGCCGGCGCGTCCCAGCACTGGGCACCGGCGCCCACCGGGTGCACCATGGAGACCCGACCCCCGAGCGCGGAGGTGGCCCGTGAGCACGGGTGCGCTGCCAGGTCCTGCGCCGCACGCCGCGGCCCCCGACGTCCTGCCCGTCCTGTCCGCGGGCCGGCACCGCAGCCCCCGGGCGGGTGCCTGCTTCATGGAGATGGCCTCCTACCTGGCCGGGGAGCGCTGGAGCGACCACCCCGCCTGCACCGACCCGCTGCTGGCCGCGGCGGCCCGCTGCGTCAACGACCGCACCAGCGACGCCGCCCGGGCGCGCCTGGGCGTGCTCGTGCCCGAGGTGGTCGGCCTGACCAGCGACGACCCGCACCTGGCGCCCCGCCTGGTGCGCGCTGCCGCGGCGCACGCGCTGCCGGTGGCGGCCGAGCCGCGCCAGCGGGTGCTCGCCGTGGCGGTGCTGACGTGCGACGGGGTGCTGGCCGAGCTCGACGGGCGCGAGGAGTCCGACCTGGAGCCCGAGACGGAGGCGGCGCTGCGCCGCGCTCCGGGGGCGCAGCGGTGGGCGCGGGCCTTCGTGGAGGAGAACCGCCCGCGCCGGCGCGGGCGCCGCGGCGCGCGCTCCCGCGAGTTCGCGCGGCGCAGCGCCCCGCAGCTGCTCGCGCTGGCCGTGGCAGCGCTGGCCGACACCGGCCGCGCCGACGTGGACGAGCGCCTGCGCGCGCTGCTCGCCGACCTGGTGGGCGTCGCGCGGCGCCACGCGGCAGCCCCGGCGGTCCCGGTCTCCGCGCAGGCGTGGACGGCGGCGGTGGCCCTGACCGGCGCCCGCTGACGCCGGAGGGCCGCAGCAGGCGGTCGCCCTCAGGAGGGGCCGAAGCGCTCCACGCGGATCGCCTCCGCGGGCACGCCGACCTCCTGGAGCAGCTGCTCGGCGGCGGTGGTGAACGGCGTGGAGCCGCACAGGAAGACGTCGGCCTCGCCGCGCAGCGCGCCCAGGTGCTCGGCGGCCGGGAGCACGTCCTCGGCGCGCAGCCGGCCGGCGCGGCGGCCGCTCACGGCGTCGTCCTCGCGGGAGAGGACCACGGTGGTGTCCTCGGCGAAGCGACCGGCCAGCTCCTCGGCGTAGAACAGCTCCGCGCGGGTGCGCGCCGCGGCCACCAGGTGCACCGGAGCGCTCTCGCGCCCCGCCGCGGCGCGCGCCGCCCGCGACCTCAGGACGCACGCCAGCGGCACCAGGCCCGAACCGCCGCCCACGAGCAGCGCCGGCCGGTCGCCGCGCCAGACGAACCAGCCGCCGAAGGGGCCGCGGACCTCCATGGGGTCGCCGGCGGAGACGTGGTCGTGCAGGTAGCCCGACACCTCCCCGTCCGGGAGCCTGTCGACGGTCAGCTCCACCACGCCGGCGTCCTCCGGGGGGCTGGCGACGCTGTAGGAGCGCTGCGCGCGGTACCCGTCGGGCGCGGTGAGGCGCACGAGGTAGTTCTGCCCCGGCAGGTGCGGCTGCCACTGCTCAAGCTGCACCCGGTAGGTCGCGGCGTGCGGCGTCTCCCGGCGGACCTCGAGCACGGTCCCCGTCTGCCACGAGCGCTTCGCCCCCGTGGGCGGGACCCGGCGGCGCGGGGAGTCGAGCTGCGGCAGCGCCGGCAGCGCTGGGAGGTCGGGCAGCGCCGGCAGCCCGCCGGCAGGCTCAGTCACCGGCGTACCGCTGCTCGGCCCACGGCTCGCCGCGCTCGTGGTAGCCGTTGCGCTCCCAGAAGCCGGGCTCGTCGTGGTCGAGCAGGCGCAGGCCGGCGACCCACTTGGTCGACTTCCAGAAGTACAGGTGGGGCACGAGCATCCGGACCGGCCCGCCGTGCTCGGTGGGCAGCGGCCGGCCCTCGTGCTCCCACACCAGCCACGCCTTCCCCCCGGTGACGTCGGCCAGCGGCAGGTTCGTGGTGTACCCGCTGCTGCTCCAGGCCAGCACGTGGGTGGCGGACGGCAGCACCTCGACCTGCGCCAGGAGCGCGTCGAGGCTGACCCCGGTGAAGCTCGTGCCGAGCTTGCTCCAGGTGGTCACGCAGTGGATGTCGCCCTCGTAGGTGGACGGGGGCAGGGCGTGGACGTCGTCCCACGTCCACGTGCGGGGGGCGGCGACCTCGCCGTCCACGCGGAAGGTCCACGTGGCGGCGCTGACGTTCGGGGTGGCCTCGGCGGTCAGCACCGGGAAGGAGCCGCCGACGTCGTACTGGCCCGGGGGGAGGCGGGGGTCGCGCCCGCGCCGGCCGGTGAAGCCCTGGCTCATCGCGCTCACGCGCCCATCCCAGCAGGCGCGGGCGCATCCGTCGAGGCGCCCGCGCCCCGCCGCAGGCGGTAGACGACGTGGTCGCGGCTGTCCACGGGGTTGTCCGGGGTCATCTCGCCCTGGGCCGCCCGCTCGAAGCCGGCCTTCTCCAGCGCCCGCCACGAGGCGCGGTTGCCCGCCGCCACCGCCACGAGCACCTCGGGGGCGTCGGGGTGGCGCACGAAGCCCTCGGCGACGGCCGCCGCGACGACCGCGGCGCCCAGGCCCCGGCCCTGCAGGTCGGGCTCGCCGATGAGGTAGTCGACGCCCAGCGCCCCGGGAGGCACGGGCAGCAGGGCCTCGAGCTCGGCGCGGCTGGCGGGCTCGTCGTCGTAGCGGTAGGTCTGCACGAAGCCGAAGGGCCGGCCGCCCGCGGTCAGCGCCAGGGCCAGGGAGATGGGGTCGGTGCCGTCGATGCCGGGGCCGTAGTCGCGCTCGAGGTCCTCGGGGGTGTGCGCGTCGGGCCACCAGCGGGCCACCCGGGGCTCGTCGAGCCAGCGGCCCAGCAGCGGCAGGTCCTCGCGGCGCAGCGGGCGCAGCGCCACCGCCCCGAGCAGCCCGGCGTCCTGCTCGCGGGAGCGGCGCACCTCGTCGGCCTCCTCCCGGCTGATGCCGAGCAGGTGCAGCACGCTGTCGAGGTAGGGCGTGGTCAGGGAGGTGTCGGCCTGCTCGCGCACCAGCGGCTTGGCGTTGAACGCCACGCCCAGCCCGGCGGCGGCGATCATGTCGAGGTCGTTGGCGCCGTCGCCGACGGCCACCGTGCGCTCCAGCTCCAGCCCCTCGGCCCGGGCGAACTCCCGCAGCGCGGTCGCCTTGCCGGCCCTGTCGACGACGTCGCCCACCACGCGCCCGGTCAGCCTGCCGTCCACGACCTCCAGGCGGTTGGCGCGCACCCGGGCGATGCCCAGGCTCGCGGCCAGCGGCTCGACCACCTCCGCGAACCCGCCGGAGACCAGCGCCATGACGAAGCCCAGGCGCTGCAGCACCGAGCACAGCACCTCAGCCCCCGGGGTGAGCCGCACGGAGGCCCGCACGTCGGCCAGCACCCGCGCGTCGAGCCCGGCCAGGGCCCGCACGCGCTCGTGCAGGGACGCGGCGAAGTCGAGCTCGCCGCGCATCGCCCGCTCGGTCACCTCGGCCACGGCGCGCTGGGCGTCCGGGCCGGCGTGCGCGGCGATGAGCTCGATGACCTCGTCCTGGATGAGCGTGGAGTCGACGTCGAGGACCACCAGGCGCCGCCCGTGGCGCACCAGCCCCGCGGGGGAGACCGCGACGTCGACGCCGGCGCTCGCGGCCACGGCGGCGAGCTCCCGGCGCAGCGCGGCCGGGTCCCCGCCGCGCACGTCGAGCTCGAGGCAGGTGACCGGGTGGTCGGGCGTGGCGGTGGCCAGGCTGCGGACGGCGTCGATGGACGCGCCGGCGTCGGCGACGGTGCCGGCGACCGCTGCGAGCTGCTCGGGACGCAGCGGCGCTGCCAGCACCGCGATGTGGGAGCGGGGCCCGCTGGGGACGACGGCGCCGGCGGCGTCACCGCTGCCGCCGGCGGCGGTGGTCACCTCCAGGCCGAGCGGGGCGGCGGCGGCGCGCAGCGCCCGCTCCACCTCGGCGGCGGCGTCGCCGTCGTCGTGCTCAGGGCCGGCCGAGCCGCAGGTGGTGAGCAGCGCGAGGGTGAGGTGGCCGATCGCCCATGATCACGGACGGGGTCGTGGTCAGGCGTTCTTCTCGTCGCGCCAGGCGAGCCAGTCGCGCAGGCGGCCGAAGTCGTAGTCGGGGCCGCCGGCGCCGATGGTGAACAGCGTCGCGCCGCGGCGCAGCAGCTCCTCGCCCTGCTCGGCCGGGTCGGCGGTGCCCTCGACGCCGATGCTGCGCTCGACGTCCACCGGCTGGCGGCCGGCCTCGCGCGCCCAGCGGTCGAGGATGCCGCTCTTGCGGGTGAAGGTCTCGGCGTCTCCGAAGGAGTGCCACGCGTCGGCGTGCTCGCCGACCATGCGCAGCGTCTTCTTCTCGCCGCCACCGCCGATGAGCACCGGGATGTGCCGCGTGGGCGCGGGGTTGAGCTTGCCGAAGCGGGCCTCGATGCGGGGAAGGGCCTCGCCGAGGGCGTCGAGGCGGCCGCCGGCGGTGCCGAACTCGTAGCCGTACTCGTCGTAGTCCTTCTCGAACCAGCCCGAGCCGATGCCGAGGATGAGCCGGCCCTGCCCGCCCTTGGCGGAGATGTGGTCGACCGTGCGGGCCATGTCGGCCAGCAGCTCGGGGTTGCGGTAGCTGTTGCAGGTCACCAGCGCACCGATCTCGACGCGCTCGGTGGCCTCCGCCCAGGCGGCGAGCAGGCTCCAGCACTCGAAGTGCAGGCCCTCGGGCTCGCCGTACAGCGGGTAGAAGTGGTCCCAGTTGAAGGCGACGTCCACGCCGGCCTCCTCCACGGCGGCCACGGTGCGGCGGATGCCGGCGTAGTCGGAGTGCTGCGGCTGGACCTGGACGCCGATGCGGACGGGGTAGCGCTCGCGCAGAGCGCCGACGACGTCGGTGTCGATGGGGGTGGGCTCGGGAGTCTGCTCGCTCACACCCGTGACCCTAAGCACCTGCAGGGCGCGGGCCCACCCCTGCGGGGTCGGGGGAGCTTCCAGAGTTGGCCCTTACCTCCTGGTGCGTCTCATCACGGGAGGCAAGGGCCAGCTCTGGAAGCGGTCGGCCGAGGACCGATCAGCTGGCGTCCAGCGGCAGCAGCACGCCCTTCACGGACGGGTCGTTCGCGAGGAACTCCTGCACCTTCGGGTCCTGGAAGGTCTCGACGAGGGCCTTGATGTTGGGCTCGTCCTTCCACGTGGAGCCGATGGTCAGCTGACCGGCGAACTCGTCGGGTGCCACCGGCGCGAAGATCTGCTGCTCGAGCGGGACCTTGGCCGCGAGGTAGTACTCGGTGTAGCCGACCGCGGCGTCGAGGTCGGGCAGGGCCCGGCTCTGAGCGCCGAAGTCGAGGAGGGTGAACTGCAGGTCCTTCGGGTTGGACGCGATGTCGTCGACGGTGGCCGAGCCGACGTCGACGCCGTCCCTGAGGGTGATGAGGCCGGCCTCCTGCAGCACGTACAGGCCCTGCGCCTCGTTGGCGGGGTCGGAGTACAGCGAGACGGTGCCGCCCTGGGGGATCTCCTGGGGCGTCTTCCACTTGGCCGACCAGAGCCCGAAGCCCCAGCGGAAGACCGGCGTGGCGGCCTCCTCCTCGAAGTCGGGGTTGGCCTCCAGCACCTGGCCCAGCCACAGCTCGTGCTGGTAGATGGTGCCGGCCACCTCGCCGTCACTCACGGCGCGGTTGATGGTGTTGGAGTCCGCCAGCGCCTTGAAGGCGACCGTGATGCCGTGCTCGGGGGCGACGTCCTTCGCGATGTACTCGATGAGCGCCTGCTCGCGGGCGTTGCCCTCGGCGGTGGCCACGTACAGCGTGGCGCCGGGCGTGGTGTTCGCGGTCTCGGTGCCGCCGAGGCGGGGGACGACGACGGCGCTGGCCACCGCGAGCACCGCGACGGCGCCACCGGCGATCCACGGCCACCGTGTGCGCTTGCGGACCTCGAAGCCGTGGCCGTCGGGGCTGCCGGTGCCGCCGGTGCTGGGGCGGGTCTCAGTGGTGGACATCGGAGAGCTCCTTCGGGGACGTGCTGGCGCTGGTGGGGGTGGTGGAGGACGACGACGGCGGGGGCGCCGCGCCGGTGGAGCTGCGCTGGCGCGGGAGGCGGCGGCGCGAGTGCGGGGTGGTGGCGCGCACGGCGGCGTCGCCGAGGGCCTGGACGGCGGCGACCAGGGCCACCAGCACGACGATCGTCGTGATCATCACGTTGTGGTCGAAGCGCTGGTAGCCGTAGGTGACGGCCACGTAGCCGATGCCGCCGGCGCCGATGGTCCCCGCGATGGCCGAGTACTCGATCATCGCGATGGTGTTGATCGTCAGGCCGCCGAGGATCGAGGGGACGGCCTCGGAGAGCTTGACGCTGGTGAGCACCTGCAGCGGTGAGGCACCCGAGGCGCGGGCCACGCGGACCAGCGACGGCGGCACCGAGCGCAGCGAGTTCTCCACGATGCGGCTGAAGAACGCAGTCCCGGCCAGCGCCATGGGCACCACCGCGGCGGGGATGCCGATGTTGGTGCCGGTGACGAACCGCGTGAACGGCACCAGCGCCGCCATGAGGATGAGGAACGGCAGCGACCTGCCCACGCTCACCACCGCCGACAGCACCCGGTGCAGGACGGGCCGAGGGGTGAGCCCGCCGGGGCCCAGCGCGTCGAGCGCGACGCCCAGCGGCACCCCGAGGACGACGACGACCGCCATCGTCACGCCGACCATCACCAGCGTGTCACCGAGGGCCGGCAGGACCAGGGCGGGGATCTCCGCCCAGGTCAGGTCGGTGCTCGTGGCAGCAAGCACGGGGGAGAGGAGCACGGCGCTCATGCGACGACCTCCAGGGCCTGCCCGAGCGTCTGGGCAGCGGCGCGCTGGTCGGCGGCGTCGGAGGCCTCGCGCTGGGCGTGGAGCCCGAGGCCGACGAGAGCGGCCTCGACGTCGTCGTCGTCCAGGTGCGCCGGGGCGCCGACGACGGCGTGGCCGACGGCCACCCCGGCCACGGTGCTCAGCGACGCGCCCAGCAGCTCGAGGTCGGTGCCGAGGGCGCGGGAGGCGCGGACCAGCCAGTCGGTCGGGACGCGGGTGCCGGCGTGGCTGACCACCCACACCGACCGCTGCCGGCCCTCCTCGGTGGCGCCCGCGTGCGCGCGCCGCGGCAGCAGCTCCCGGCCGAGCGGGGACGCCGGGGTGTGGAGCAGGTCCACCAGGGCGCCGTGCTCGACGATGCGGCCGTGGTCGAGCCGGGCGACCGTGTCGGCCACCGCGACGACGGTGTCCATCTCGTGGGTGATGAACAGGACGGCCAGCTGCAGGTCGTCGCGCAGCTCCTTGAGCAGCGCGACGATGCTCGCCGTGGCCTGCGGGTCCAGGCCGGAGGTGGCCTCGTCGGAGAGCAGCACGCTCGGCCGCAGCGCGAGGGCGCGGGCGATGCCCACGCGCTGGCGCTGGCCGCCGGACAGCTCGTGCGGGTGGCGGTGGGCCTTGTCGGCCAGGCCGACGCGCTCCAGCAGCTCGGCGACCCGCGCTCTGCGCTGCGCAGGCACCACGCCGAGGTGCTTGAGCGGCAGCTCGACGTTCTGTGCGGCGGTGCGGCGTGTCAGCAGGCCGTCGGCCTGGAACACGGTGCCGATGCCGCGACGGGCCTCGCGCAGGTCGCGCTCGGACAGGGCGGTGAGGTCGCGCCCGCCGACGAGCACGGAGCCCGAGGTCGGGCGCTCCAGCAGCGTGGTGCAGGCGGCGAGCGTGGACTTGCCGGCGCCGGACGGGCCGACGACGGCGGTGATCTCGCCGGGGGAGACCGTGAGGTCGAGGGAGTCCAGCACGGTGGTGGCGTGCTGGCCCTCGCCGTAGGTCTTGGTGAGCGACCTGAGCTCGATCACGGCTCGATCACCGTGGCCTCCAAGGTGGTGGGTGGGGCGTTCCGGGCAGGGGGCATCGCCGCTCGGCGGTCACGCACAGTGAGCGCGAGCAGTGGGTGGGGGGGCGCCGGGGGAGCGGCGCGGAGAGGTGCGACGCGCGGGGCAGCGACCGCTGCCGACGCTCCGAGCAGGGACGAGCGGTCAGCGGTGCGTGCGCTGGGGCCGAGGGCCGGCCGTGTCAGCGGGCTGCGGTCAGGCGCGTCGCCAGCGACAGTCGCCGCTGGTGGGGGCGTGCGTCAGCACGTCGGCTCCTCTGAGTCGTCCTTGCCCGTGCCGGTGGGCACGGACCTGGTCTTCACCCGGAGCACCCCATGACGAGCAGGGTTGCCGGCCAGCGAGCCGGGGCTTGGCGCTGGCGCTCATGACCTTGGCAGGACCGTAGCGGGTCGGTCGCCCGAGAGTCAACGCTGTGTCACGACCAGCGTGGCGGGACCTCGGCGTCCGCTGTCGGGGCCGGGTGTGCCGCGGGCACCGCCTGGGCCGCTAGCGTCCGCGTGTGGAGATGGCGCGCGCCGCGGACCTGGTCGAGCGGGAGGCCGGGCGGCTCGCCGCGGCCCTGCGGCCGGAGGGCCTCGCCGTCGTCGTCCCCGGTTGCCCGGGGTGGACGCTGGCCGACCTCGCGCGCCACACCGGAGGGGTGCACCGCTGGGCGCGGGCAGCACTGGGCACGGCCCCCGACGGCTCTCCCGGTGGCGAGCCGTCAGGACCGCCGGACGACGACGCCGTGCCCGCGTGGTTCGCCGTCGGAGCCGGAGAGCTCGTGGCGGCGCTGGCCTCGCTGTCTCCGGCGGCGCCCTGCTGGACGTTCGCCGCCGCCGAGGCGCCCGCGACGGCCGCCTTCTGGGCGCGGCGCCAGGCGCACGAGACCGCCCTGCACCGCTGGGACGCCGAGTCCGCGCTCGCGGCCGCCGGCCTCGCCGCTGCTCCCGACCCGGCGACGTGGCTGGGGGAGGACGTCGCCGCGGACGGTGTGGCGGAGGTCGCCGACGTCATGCTCCCGCGGCAGGTGCGCCTGGGACGCACCCCGGCGCTGCCGGGGGCGCTGGCGCTCGAGAGCCCGTCCGGCCGCAGCCTGCTCGGCGGTGCGGGCGCTCCTCAGCCAGCCGCGGAGCTGCGCGGCCCCGCACCGGCGCTGCTGCTCCTGGTGTGGGGGCGCACCACCCTCGACGCCGAGCTGGCGACCGGCCGGTTGGCGCTGGCGGGCAGCCGCGACGCCGCAGCGCGGCTGCTGTCCGGCGCCCTCACCCCCTGAGGCCCCACGTCCCGACCGGCACCGGCGCGGGAGAGCGCCGGCAGCGGGGCTGTCGGTCAGAGGAGGCGCAGGCCGACGTGCGCGGCCAGCGAGGGCGCCAGGCCCACCAGCTGCACCGCGTCGACGGCGCAGCCGCGCAGCCCGTCGGCGCCGCGCAGCCCCTCCAGGGTCGCACCGCGCAGGTCGACGTCCTCGCAGCGCGCCCCAGCCAGGTCGGCGTCGGTGAGGTCGCTGCCCGCGAACGACACCCGCCGCAGCTGGGCTCCGGTGAGGTCCGCGCCGCGCAGGTCGCAGCCGTCCAGCACCACGTCGGTGAGCTGCGCGTCGCGCAGCACCGCACCGTCGAGCCGGCAGCGCCGCAGCACCACCCGGTCCAGGCGCGCCCCGACCAGCCGCAGCGCCGACAGCCGCGCGTCGGCCACCTCGTCGTCGGCCCACTGGGTGCGCGCGGCGTCGGCCGCGACCGCCGACACGCGCTCCCACCGGCTGCCCGTGACGCGCGCCCCGGCGAGCAGCGCACCGTCGAGCACGGCGTCCTCCACGGAGCTCTCCAGCACGAGCAGCCCCTCCAGCCGCGCGTGCGCCAGCTCCGCGCCGTCGACGAGGGCGCAGTCCCACCGGCCCGACAGGAGCACCGAGCGGTCGGCGACGTCGAGGTCGGGCAAGACGACGTCGGGTGCGCGCGGCGGCGTCGGCCCCGGGCGTCGAGGTGGCCTACCGCCCATGATCACGGACGGCACCGACGGCGTCGGTGGGGGAGGTGAAGCAGGACGGCGGCTGCTCGCCGTCGAGGAGGAGCCGCACCGCGGCGCGCGCCGCGACGGGGCCCACCAGGTTGCCCGTCCCGCTGTACCCGCCCACGGCGGCGACCCGCCCGCCGGCCCCCTCGTCCACGAGCCCGCACAGCGCCCGCCCCTGGGCGTGCTCCGCGGTGTAGCCGACGGACGCGCCCCAGCGGTGCGCGACCTCGCCGCCGCGCAGCGCTCTCCCCAGCAGCCGCTCGGCCACCCGCTGCACGTGCGCCTGCACCGCAGGGGTCGGGTCGGTGGACGTGGTCCACTCGGCCTCCCTGTCGACGTCGCGCCCACCGCCGACCAGCAGCCGCGCGCCTCCTCGGCCGGGAGCGCCGTCGTCGAGCTGGGCGTAGTCGTACCCCCACCGCTCGTACACGCCGCAGGGCACGCGCTCGCGGACCCGCGCGACGTCGTCGCCGGTCAGGGGAGCGGTCGCCAGCATCTGCAGCCGCGCGGTGCGCACCACCGGGTCCGGGCCGCCCAGCTGGGGCAGCAGGACGTCGAGGCGCCCGTCCACGGCCACCAGCACGACCGCCGCGCGCACCGCGCCGCGGTCGGTCTCCACCAGGCCGGGGGAGACCCGCTGCACGCGCGTGCCCTCGTGCAGCCGCACCCGCGCGCCGGGCTCGCGCTGCACGTGCGCGAGCACCCCGAGGTGGCGCACCACAGGGTTGGCCTGCGCGTCGTCGGGCAGGAGCAGGCCCTGCCCGAAGGCGCCGGAGACCTCCTCGACGGCGATGCCGTGCTCTCGCAGGGCGGCGGCCTGCGCGGCGCAGTCGGCCAGCTCCCGGGCGCGCTCGTCGTCGTCCACCCCCACCCCGCCGGCCAGGCGCAGCGAGCCGGCGCGGCGGACGACGCCGGCGGGCAGCACCTCAAGGAGGTGCTCCAGCTCGGCGAGCGTCTGCTCGTAGAGCCACCGCGCGGGCGCGGCGCCCCAGTCCCGGACGGCGTCGTGGAAGAACGGCGCCGTCCCGCCCAGGAGCAGCCCCCCGTTGCGGCCGGCGGCGCCGGCGGCGACGCGGCCGGTGTCCACGCCGACCACGGTCAGCCCGCGCGAGGCCAGCTCCTCCACCGCCGCCAGGCCGGAGCCGCCCAGCCCGACGACGCACGCGTCGGCAGCGGTGTCGCCGTCGAGCGGCGCCAGCCCGGGCCAGGACGCGACGCGGGGGTCGGCGTCCCAGCCGGGGGTGCCGGGGGTGTCCCTGGTCACGGGACGGGTGGTCAGGGCTGCACCACCTGGTGCTTGCCGACGATGGTGATGCCCGACTCGGTCACGGTGAACCCGCGGGCCCTGTCGCGCTCGGGGTCGACCCCGACGGTCGCGCCCTCGGGGACCTCGACGTTCTTGTCGAGGATCGCCCGGCGCACCACCGCGTGGCGGCCGACCTCCACGCCGTCCATGAGCACCGACCTGTCGACCGAGGCCCACGAGTGCACGTTCACGCCGGCGGCGAGCACCGAGTCCTCCACGAGCGCGCCGGAGACCACCGAGCCCGGCCCGACCACGGAGTTGATCGCGTGCCCGATGCGGCCCTGCCAGCCGTGCACGAACTTGGCCGGCGGCAGCGGCGGCTGCTGGCTGTAGATCGGCCACTCGTAGTTGTAGAGGTTGAAGACCGGGTGCACCGAGATGAGGTCCATGTGGGCCTCGTAGTAGCTGTCCAGGGTCCCCACGTCGCGCCAGTAGTCCTTGTCGCGCGGGGTGGAGCCGGGCACGTCGTTGTCCTTGAAGTCGTACACGCCGGCGCGTCCCTGCTCCACGAACCACGGGACGATGTCGCCGCCCATGTCGTGGCGGGAGCCCTCGCGCACCGCGTCCTTGGTGACGGCCTCGGTGAGCGCCTTGGCGTCGAAGACGTAGTTGCCCATCGAGGCCAGCACCTCCCCGGGGGAGTCCGGCAGCCCCTCGGGGTCCTTCGGCTTCTCCAGGAACGCGCGGATCCTGCGCCGGTCGGAGGGGTCGACGTCGATGACGCCGAACTGGTCGGCCAGGGCGATCGGCTGGCGGATGGCCGCCACGGTCGCCGCGGCGCCCGAGGAGACGTGGCTCTCGACCATGGCCGAGAAGTCCATCCGGTAGATGTTGTCGGCGCCGACGACCACGACGATGTCGGGCCGCTCGTCGTTGATGAGGTTGAGGTTCTGGTAGATCGCGTCGGCGCTGCCCAGGTACCAGTGCGGGCCGCGCCGCTGCTGCGCGGGGACCGGCGTCACGTAGTTGCCGAGCATGGTGGACATGCGCCACGTCATGGTGATGTGGCGGTCCAGGCTGTGGCTCTTGTACTGCGTCAGCACCACCGACTTGAGGTAGCGCGAGTTGACGAGGTTGGACAGGGCGAAGTCCACCAGCCGGTACGTCCCGCCGAAGGGGACGGCCGGCTTCGCGCGGTCCGCGGTCAGCGGCATCAGCCGCTTCCCCTCGCCGCCGGCCAGGACGATGGCCATCACCTTCGGTGCCATGCCGATGACCCTAGTGCGCTGGTCACGGCGTGCACACGCAGGTCACCCGACCCGCGGGCCGCAGCCGGCGGCAACCCGCGCAGCAGGGGGGCCGCGCCCGCGCAGGGGCGCCCGGGTGCGCCCAGGGTCTAGGTTCCGCCCATGCGCGTCGACGTCCTCACCCGCGAGTACCCGCCGGACATCTACGGCGGGGCCGGGGTGCACGTGGCCGAGCTGGTGCGGGTGCTGCGCCGGCTGCACCCCGACGGGCCCGGGGGCGACCCGCTCGACGTGCGCGTGCGCGCCTGGGGCCTGGCCGAGGGCGAGCGCGACGAGCCGGGGACGACGAGCCACGCCGAGCTCGCCGAGCTGAGCGGGGCCAACGCGGCGCTGCGCGTGCTGGGCGTCGACCTGTCGATGGCCGCCGCGGTGACCAGCGCCGACGGGACGGCGGACAGCACCGCCCGGGTCGACCTGGTGCACTCCCACACCTGGTACGCCAACCTCGCCGGGCACGTCTCGGGCCTGCTGGCCGGCGTGCCGCACGTGGTGACCGCCCACTCCCTGGAGCCGCTGCGCCCCTGGAAGGCCGAGCAGCTGGGCGGCGGGTACGCGCTGAGCAGCTGGGCGGAGAAGACCGCCTACGAGGGCGCCGCCGCCGTCATCGCCGTCTCGGCGGGCATGCGCGCCGACATCCTGCGCTGCTACCCCGCCCTCGACCCCGAGCGCGTGCACGTGGTCCACAACGGCATCGACGCCGAGGCGTGGAGCCGCGACGACTCGCCCGAGGCCCACGACGCCGTGCGGGCGCTCGGGGTGGACCCCGACCGGCCGAGCGTCGTCTTCGTGGGCCGGACCACGCGGCAGAAGGGGCTGCCGCACCTGCTGCGCGCCGCCGCGCAGCTGCCGCCCGAGGTGCAGCTGGTGCTCGCCGCCGGCGCCCCCGACACCCCGGAGATCGCCGCCGAGGTGGCCGGGCTCGTGGCCGACCTCAGGGCCACCCGCTCCGGCGTCGTCCTCATCGACAGGATGCTGCCGCGCACGGACGTCATCAGGCTGCTCTCGGCGGCCACGGTCTTCGTCTGCCCGTCGGTGTACGAGCCCCTGGGCATCGTCAACCTCGAGGCGATGGCGTGCGGCGCGGCGGTGGTCGCCAGCGCCACGGGGGGCATCCCCGAGGTGGTCGCCGACGGCGAGACCGGCTGGCTGGTGCCCATCGACCAGGTGCAGGACGGCACCGGGCGGCCCACCGACCCCGCCCGCTTCGAGGCCGACCTCGCCGCCGCGCTGGCCGCCGCCACCTCCGACCCCGCCGAGGCGCGCCGCCGCGGTGAGGCGGGGCGGCGGCGGGCGGTGGCCGAGTTCGGCTGGGAGGCCATCGGCGAGCGGACGCTGGCCGTCTACCGGGCCGCGCTCGCGGGCTAGCACCTGCCCCCTCCTCGCACTTTCCGCGGAAAGTGCGAGGAGGACCCCCGTCGGAGTCGCACTTTCCGCGGCAACTGCGAGAAGGACCCCCGTCGGAGTCGCACTTTCCGCGGCAAGTGCGAGAAGGAGCGCCGTCGGAGTCGCGCCCTCCGCGGAGGGTGCGCAGAGGGGAGCGCGGGAGGGGCTAGCGCTGCGGCGCGGCGCCGGACAGCTCCACGGCCGCGGCGTTGACGGCCACGGCCAGGGCCCGGCGGGCGACCCCGTCGACCTCGCGCAGCGAGCGCGCCCGCGCGAGCGCCTCGCTGCTGGAGACGGCGGCGCCGTCGTCCTCGCTGGCCAGCTCCACGATGGCGCGCACGCGCGCCGCCGAGGCCACCACGCGCACCGCGCGGTCCGGGCAGCCCGGCGGCAGCTCGGCGGTGGCGAGCGCGCCCTCGCGGACGGCGGTGATCCGCTCGGCGGCGTCCTCGCGCCAGCGGGCCACGTCCAGCCCGGCCAGCACGCGCGTCGCCTCGGCCAGCCCGGCGCGCAGGGACCTGTCGGCGTCGGCCAGCGTGGTGCCGTCCGGCGCCCTCGGCGACCACGTCGGGGACAGCACCCAGGTCACCTCGGCGCCCGGCTCCCACGCCGAGCCGAACCACGTCACCTCGGGCACCAGCCCGACCCGGCCGACGCCGTGGGCGAGCAGGAGCTCACCCTCGACGAGCACGGCCTCACCGGCCTCGACCGCCTCGGCGGTGAAGCCCGCCGGGCCGGGCAGCCCGGAGGGGTCGCCGGGGGCGGGCAGCGCCACGCGAAGGCCGCTGGCGCCGGCGGCGGCCAGCCCCGCCAGCAGCGCCCGCAGCCCGGCGGGCTCCCCGGAGCCGGAACTGGATCCGGACCCGGTCTCGGGCAGGGCCAGCCCCTGCGCGGCGTCGTCGGCGGTCACGGCGTGCGGCTCGTCGTGGCCGGTCACGGCGGCGACGGCGGCGTCGGGCGCGACGCGGCCGGCGAGGACGGCGCTGCCCCAGGCGGCGAGGCGCGCCGAGCGCGGGAGGTGGAGCACCGGGACACCGTAGGCGCCGACTAGGGTCGGCGCCGTGGTGGAGGTCCTCGCGATGGAGCAGGTCACGGTCGTGCGAGGAGGCTCCGAGCTCGTCTCGGCGGTCGACTGGCGCGTCGGCGAGGGCGAGCGGTGGGTGGTCCTGGGTCCCAACGGCGCGGGCAAGACGACGCTGCTGCAGATCGCCGCCACCCGGATGCACCCCACGCGCGGCACCGTCCGCGTGCTCGGCGAGCAGCTGGGTCGCGTGGACGTCTTCGAGCTGCGCCCGCGCATCGGGCTGGCCAGCGGGAACCTCTCCGAGCAGGTCTCGCGCTCCGAGCGCGTGCGCGACGTCGTCGTCACCGCCGCCTACGGGGTGGTCGGCCGCTGGCGCGAGCAGTACGACACCGCCGACCACGCCCGCGCCGGCGCGCTGCTGTCGGTGATGGGCGTGCACGCCCTGCGCGACCGCCGTTTCGGGACCCTGTCCAGCGGCGAGCGCGGCCGGGTGCTCATCGCCCGGGCGCTCATGACCGACCCGGAGCTGCTGCTGCTCGACGAGCCGGCCGCCGGCCTCGACCTGGGAGCCCGGGAGGACCTGCTGCGCCGCCTGGCGCGCTTCGCCGCCGACCCCGCGGCGCCCACCAGCGTGCTGGTGACCCACCACGTCGAGGAGGTGCCGGTGGGCACCACCCACGCGCTGCTCCTGCGCGGCGGCAAGGTGGTCGCCGCCGGGCCGGTGGGCGAGGTGCTGCGCGACGGGCCGCTGTCCACCGCCTTCGGGCTGCCGCTGGCCGTGGAGCGGGTCGGGCAGCGCTTCACCGCCCGCGCCATCGGCTGACGCGCGAGCGGGTGAGACCCGACACACCGGAGGGCGGCACGGGTGACATCCGCTCGCTGCGCGTCACCGCGTCCGCCTAGGGTCGGGGCATGGCCGCGCTGTGGTGGGTGATCGGGGCCTTCGTGCTGGCCGGGCTCGAGGTCTTCGCCCTCAACCTGGTCTTCGGCACCCTCGTGGTGGGCGCCCTCGCGGGCGCGCTGGCCGCCCTGCTCGGCGGTGACTTCACCGTGCAGGCGATCACGGCCAGCGTCGTCTCCCTCGTGGGCCTGGCCGTGGTGAGACCGGTGCTCGTGAAGCGCTTCAAGGTGGAGGGCCGCTTCACCGCCACCGGCGCCGCCGCGAACGTCGGCCGCCCGGCGCGGGTGGTCGCCGAGGTCACCGAGACCGGCGGTCGCGTCAAGCTCGCCGGCGAGGAGTGGTCGGCGCGCTCGGAGGACCCCGGCGCGACCTTCCCCGTGGGCGCCGCCGTCCGCGTGGTCGCCATCGACGGCGCCACCGCGGTGGTCGCCGCACCACCACCGGCCGCTGCACCCGCACCGCCCGCAGACCCCGCCACCGGCTCCGCGCCGGGGGCACCGCGCACCCCGGAGGGCTGACCCGTGGACCCCACGAGCTTCCTGCTGACCGTCGTCCTCGTCCTGCTGCTGGTCTTCGTGGTCATCACCGTGGTGAGGGCCGTGAGGATCGTGCCGCAGGCCTCCTCGCTCATCATCGAGCGCCTGGGCCGCTACTCGCGGACGCTGGAGGCGGGCCTGCACGTGCTGGTCCCCTTCATCGACAGGGTCCGCGCCCGCGTGGACCTGCGCGAGCAGGTGGTCACCTTCCCGCCGCAGCCGGTGATCACCTCGGACAACCTCGTGGTGAACATCGACACCGTCATCTACTTCCAGCCGACCGACCCCCGGGCGGCGGTCTACGAGATCGCCAACTACATCCAGGGCATCGAGCAGCTGACCGTCACCACGCTGCGCAACGTCATCGGCTCCCTGGACCTGGAGCAGACGCTCACCAGCCGCGACCAGATCAACGGCCAGCTGCGCGGCGTGCTCGACGAGGCCACCGGCCGCTGGGGCATCCGCGTCAACCGCGTCGAGCTCAAGGCCATCGACCCGCCGGCGTCCGTGCAGGACTCCATGGAGCAGCAGATGCGCGCCGAGCGGAACCGGCGCGCGGCCATCCTCACGGCCGAGGGCTCCAAGCAGAGCCAGATCCTCACCGCCGAGGGCGAGAAGCAGTCGGCCGTGCTGCGCGCCGAGGGCGCCGCCCAGGCCGCGATCCTCAAGGCCCAGGGCGACGCCCGGGCCATCACCCAGGTCTTCGACGCCATCCACCGCGGCGACCCCGACCCCGGCCTGCTCGCCTACATGTACCTGCAGACCCTGCCCAAGCTGGCCGAGGGCCAGGGAAACACGACGTGGGTCATCCCGGCCGAGCTCACCGAGGCCCTGCGCGGCATCGGCTCCGCGCTCGGCGGGCGCGACGGCGCCCCGGACCCGGGCTGGGCGGCCCAGGTGCGTCCCCGGCGCGAGCGCGCGGTCGGTGAGCCGGGGGTCGACGCCTTCAGCGACACCCAGCTGCAGGACCCGCACGACGCGCTGCGCGCCGCCCGCGAGGAGGCCGGAGCGGCCACCCGCGAGGCCGAGCGCAGCACGCCGGAGACGCGCGGCTCCGCAGCCCCCTCCGCAGCGCCCGCCGCCGCGCGGCCCGCCGGTGCCACGCAGGCCCCGCAGGGCGAGCAGGCCCCGCCGCCGCCGGCCGCCGGTGAGGGCGAGCGGTGAACCCGCTGGTCTTAGTGGCGCTGCTGGTGGCCGGCCTGCGCGCCGGGCGCACCGCCGCGGCGTCCGGCGCGCAGGTGCCGGCGCTGGCCAGCGGTGCGCTGGCCGCCGGCCTCGTCGGCGCGAGCGCGCTGGTGGGCCTGGTGGGTGTGGTCCTGGCGTGCTGGGCCTTCGGGCTGGCGGTGCTGGTCCTCCTCTGATCGGCTGGGACGGTGTCGGAGCAGCGCGCACCGCAGACCGTCCGCTGGCTCTTCGCCGACCAGCTGGGCCCGCACTTCCTGGACCACCCCGACCAGCGGGCGGTGCTGGTGGAGTCCACGCGGGTGTTCGCGCGCCGCACGGTCCACCGCCGCAAGGCCCACCTGGTCCTCTCGGCGGTGCGCCACCGCGCCGCCGAGCTGGGCGACCGAGCGGTGCACGTGCGCGCCGGCACCTACCGCGAGGGGCTCGCGCTGGCCGCTGAGCAGCTCACCGAGGGCGAGCGCGCGGCCGGCCTGTCGGTGAGCGACCCCACCTCCTACGCCGCCCGCCGCTTCGTGAGGTCGCTGTCGGGCCAGCACGACGACGACGTCGAGCGCAGCGGCGCCTCGGCCCGCCTGCCGCTGCAGGTGCTGCCCGCCCGCGGCTGGGCGGTGACGCAGGAGGAGTTCGCCCACTGGGCCGGGCGCCGCGGCCAGCCGGGCCAGAAGCGGCTGCTGATGGAGGACTTCTACCGCGAGGTGCGCCGCCACCACCACCTGCTGCTCGAGGCCGACGGCGAGCCGCTGGGCGGGAGGCGGAACTACGACCACGAGAACCGCGAGCCCGCGCCGGGCGGCGGCACGCTGCAGGAGGCCGCCGGGGTGCCCGAGCCGTGGTGGCCGCGCGAGGACGAGGTCGACGCGCAGGTGCGCGAGGACCTCGACCGGATGGAGCGGGACGAGGGCGTCCGCTTCGTGGGCGAGGACGGGCCGCGCCGCTTCGCGGTGACGCGGCGCGAGGCGCTGCACGTGCTGGTCGACTTCCTCGAGCACCGGCTGGAGGCCTTCGGCACCTACGAGGACGCGATGCTGGCGCAGGACCGCTGGATGGCGCACTCGCTGATGTCGGTGCCGCTGAACCTCGGGCTGGTCCACCCCCTGGAGGTGGTGCAGCGCGCCGAGGCGCGCCACCGCGAGCACGGTGCGCGCCTGGCCAGCACGGAGGGCTTCGTGCGCCAGGTCGTGGGCTGGCGCGAGTGGGTCTGGCACCTGTACTGGCACTTCGGGGAGGAGTACGGCGCGCTCAACGAGCTCGGCGCCACCGAGCCGGTGCCCGAGTGGTTCGCCGACCTCGACGCGCGGGGGGAGGTGCGCGCGGCGTGCCTGTCCGACGTCCTCGGCCAGGTCCGCGAGGAGGGGTGGGTGCACCACATCCCCCGGCTCATGGTGCTCGGCGGTTACGCGCTGGCGCGCGGCTGGAGCCCGCAGGAGATGACCAGCTGGTTCCAGACCCGCTTCGTGGACGGCTACGCGTGGGTCATGGCCGCGAACGTGGTGGGCATGAGCCAGCACGCCGACGGCGGGATGATGGCCACCAAGCCGTACTGGTCCGGCGGTGCCTACATCGACAAGATGTCCGACTACTGCGGGCGCTGCCCCTACGACCCGAAGAAGCGGCTGGGGGAGGACGCCTGCCCCTTCACCGGCGGGTACTGGGCGTTCGCGGCGCGCCACGAGGAGCGGCTGGCCGCCAACCCGCGCACCTCGCGCGCCGTGAGCGGGCTGCACCGCCTGCGGGACGCCGACGCCGTGGTGGCCCAGGAGGCCGACCGCGGCTCCAGCGCCCCCTGAGGCGCACCGGCCGGCGTCCCCGGGATGATGGCCACGTGATCGAGGTCCTGCACGACGCCCAGCTCCCGCACGCCCGCGCCGCCGGCGCGCTGGTCGGCCGCATCCTCGCCGACCTGCGCTCGACCACCAGGGCGGGCACCAACCTGCTCGAGCTCGACGCCCGCACCCGGGAGCTGCAGGCCGAGGCCGGCGCGACCTCCTGCTACGTCGACTACGCCCCCTCCTTCGGGCGCGGCCCCTTCGGCCACCACCTGTGCACCTCCGTCAACGACGCCGTGCTGCACGGCCTCCCGCACGACAGGGCGCTCGCCGACGGCGACCTGCTCTCCCTCGACCTCGCGCTCTCCCTGCGCGGCGTGGTGGCCGACGCCGCGATCAGCTTCGTCGTGGGCGAGCAGCCCACCGCGCAGGACGCCGCGCTCATCGGCGCCACCGAGCGGGCGCTCGCGGCGGCCGTCGCGGCCGTGCGCCCCGGGGCGCGGGTCGGGGACGTCTCCCACGCCATCGGCGAGGTCCTCACCGGGGCCGGCTACGCGGTCAACCTGGACTTCGGCGGCCACGGCGTGGGCTCGACGATGCACCAGGACCCGCACGTGGCCAACGCCGGCAGGCCCGGGCGCGGCTACCGCCTGCGCCCCGGGCTGCTGCTCGCCCTGGAGCCGTGGGTGATGGCCGACACCGCCGAGCTGGTCACCGACGAGGACGGCTGGACGCTGCGCAGCGCCACCGGCTGCCGCACCGCCCACAGCGAGCACACGGTGCTGGTCACCCCCGAGGGCGCCGAGGTGCTCACGCTCGCGCCCGCCTGACGTCCCCGGGGGCCGGCCGGGTGCTGGCCCGCGCTCAGGCGGGGTGCAGCCGCACCGCGAGCAGCGCGACGTCGTCCTCGGGGTGCTCCGGCAGGAGCCGGCGCACCAGCGCGTCGCACAGCTGCTGCAGCGGCAGGTCCCGCAGGTCCTCCAGCGCCGCCCGCAGCTGCTCCAGGCCGGAGTCGAGCGGGGTGCCGCGGCGCTCGACCAGGCCGTCGGTGCACAGCAGCAGCGTGGACCCGGGGGGCAGCTCGGCCTCCTGGTCGGTCCGGGTGGAGCCGCCGGTCAGCTGCTCCATCCCCAGCAGCAGCCCGGAGCGGCCGGGCAGGACGAGCGCCGCACCGTCGGGGGGGACCACCAGGGGCGGCAGGTGGCCCGCGCTGCACCAGCGCAGCAGCGCACCGCCGCGGGCCAGCTGCCGCTCGTCGCGCTCGAGCTGGGCGACCACCGCGGTGGCCGTGGTGTCCAGCCCCAGGCGCGCCATGGCGGAGTCCACCTTGGCCAGCAGGGCCGCCGGGCGCGGGTCGTCGGCCACACCCAGCCCGCGCAGCACCCCGCGCACCTGGCCCATGTCGGCGGCGGCGCGGCTGTCGTGGCCGACGACGTCGCCGATGACCAGCACCACCGGGCCGGCGGGCTGGGCGAAGGCGTCGTACCAGTCGCCGCCGACGTGCGCGCTGTGCGCCGCCGGCACGTAGCGCACGGCCACCTCGCAGCCCGGCAGCTGCGGGGGAGCGGTGAGCAGCGAGCGCTGCAGCGCCTCCCCGAGGCGCTGCTGCTCGTCGCGCAGCCGGGCCGCCTCGATGGCGAGCCCGCCGCGGCGCGCCAGGTCGGTGACCAGGGCGACGTCCTCGGCGTCCGGCGCGGGGCGCCCCCGCTCGGTGTAGCACGCGAGCAGCCCCACCAGGCCGTAGCGCCCCCGCAGCGGCACGAGCACCAGCGACTCGGGGGCCAGCTCGGCCAGCGCGGCGCGCGCCCCCGGGGAGCGGACCGCCGCCTCCAGCACCGCCCCCGCGCCGCGGGTGAGCACCACGGGCCTGCCCTGCAGGACCGGCTGCAGCGCGTGCCGGGCGGCGGCCCGCTCCGCGGAGACCTCCGAGCCCTCGGCGCTCGGGACGGGTCCCGGCACCTGCGAGGTCTCCTGCGCCAGGCGCGCCACCAGCGGCAGGCGCTGGGAGTCGTGGTGCCACCAGCCGGCCGTGCGGGTCAGGCCCCGGGCCAGCTGCTCGTCGCCGTCGACCTCGCTCACCAGGCACCAGTCGGCCAGCGCCGGCACCACCAGGTGCGCGAGCCGCTCGCTGGCCTCGCGCACGCCCACCGCACCTCCGAGCTCGGCGCCGGAGCGGGTCAGCAGGCCGTTGCGCCGGGCGGTGCGCTCGGCGACCTCCCTGACCAGGTGGCGCGCGGTGACGTCGGTCGTGCTCGTCGCCAGGCCCTCCCCGTCCGGCCAGGCCCTCACCTCCAGCCACAGCGGCGGGTCGAGGGAGGCCTGCACCTCCACCACGGTCTCGCGGCGCTGGGCCACCGCGGTGCGCCAGGCAGCCTCGACGGGGGAGCCCTGAGCACCGGGCAGCGCGTCCCACACCACCGAGCCGACCATCGCCTCCCGCGTGGAGCCGGCCAGGCGCGCGGAGGCCTCGTTGACCCACGTGAAGCGCCACTCGGCGTCGAGGAGGGCGAAGCCGTTGGGCAGCGCCTCCAGCAGCGCCGTCGCCCGCTCCGGCGCCAGCGCCGGCCGGACGGCGCCCCCGCCGTCGTCGCCGGCACCGAGGCCCGCGCCGGCACCGACGCCGCCACCGACCGGGTCCCCCACCACGGACCCAGTCTGGTGCCGGGCACCGACGGCCCACCAGCGCGCCGAGGGTGCAGCCGCCAGCACGTAGTGTCGCGGCGCGTGACGTGGCTCGAGATGTCCGTGGTCCTGCTCGCGGGGCTGTGGGCGGGCACCATCAACGCGGTGGTCGGCTCGGGCACGCTGGTCACGTTCCCGGTGCTCGTGGCCCTGGGGTACTCCCCCCTGGCGGCGACCATCAGCAACGGCATCGGGCTGGTGGCCGGAGGGGTGTCCGGGGCGTGGGGCTACCGGCGCGAGCTGCGCGGCCAGGGCCGCCGGCTGGCGCTGCTGCTGCCCGCCTCGGTGGTCGGCGGCGCCGTCGGCGCGGTCCTGCTGCTGCAGCTGCCGGAGTCCGCCTTCGAGGCGGTCGTGCCGGTGCTGCTCGTGCTCGCCCTGGTGCTCGTCGTCCTCCAGCCCCGGCTGCAGGCCGGGCTGCGGCGCCGCGCCGAGGCCCGCGCCGCCGCGCTCGGCGCCGAGGGCGGGACGCCGCGCGCCTCCCGCTGGCTGGTCGGCACCACGGTGCTGGCCACGCTGCTCATCGGCGTCTACGGCGGGTACTTCACCGCGGCGCAGGGCGTCATGCTCGTGGCGGTGCTCGGCAGCCTGCTCGACGAGCCGCTGCAGCGCGTCAACGGGCTGAAGAACGTGCTGACGCTGGTGGTCAACGTCGTCTCCGCCGCCTTCTACGTCGCCTTCGGCGCCGAGGACGTCGACTGGCTGGTGGTGGCGCTCATCGCGGCCTCCTCCCTCGTCGGCGGTGCGCTGGGTGCCCGCTACGGGCGGCGTCTGCCGCCGACGGCCCTGCGCGCCGCCATCGTCGTGCTGGGGGTGGTGGCGCTGCTGCGCATCGTGGGCTCGCAGGCCGGCTGGTGGTGAGCCCCTCTCGGGTCGCGCACCACCGCGACCAGCCGTAACGTCGTGGCGTCGCGTGGAAGACCCCGCCGACGACCCTGGGTGCGCACAGCACCGGTCGACGGCCCGTGGGGCTCTCCCGGTCCTGGACCTGCGCTCGCGTGCAGCCGCACCCAGTGACCGACGCAGATGAGGCACCACCATGAGCGACCACCAGCACACGACCGGCACCGCCGACGGCGCCACCCGCCTGACCCGCCGCGCCGGGAGCGCGGGGCTGGCGACCACCGCCCTCGGCGTCGTCCTGTTCAACGTCAGCCCCTTCCTCCAGTGGGTCGACCGGGACGGCGCCTCGGACGGGCGCACCGGCTACGAGACGGACTCCCTGGTCCCCTTCATCGCCTACCTGGGCATCGGCCTGGTGCTGGCGATGGCCTACGCCGCGAAGCGCGCGCGCCGCGGCCAGCACCGCGGCCTGACCCTCACCTCGATGGCCGTGGGCATCGCCGCGACCCTCCAGACGGTCGCCTTCGCCCTCAACCCCATGGGCGGCCTGGAGCGCGGGGACGACCTCGTGGCCCAGATCGGCGTCTACGTCGGCATCCTCGGCGCGGCCGTGTGGGCCATCGGCTCCGGCCTGCTCGCCCGGGACGTCGAGGGGGACGACGCCGACCGCGGCCTCGGCCACGAGCACGCCGCCCGCTGACGCCCCTGCGGCGCTGACCGCCGGGGGCCCGCGGCTGGGCGCGGCCGCGGCCCCCGGTGCGGCGCTCCGGCCGTCGCCGCGTCAGCTGGCGCCGGGCGGGGCGGGGGAGAGGTGCTCGTGCACCGCCAGCCAGAGGCCCGGGGCCTGCCGGTGGAAGACGACGGTCTCGCGCTCGTGCAGCGCCTGCTCGCCCTCGTGGGTGGCCGTGCGCGTGCGCACGGTGTGCGTGAGCACGGCGGTCTCACCGAGGACCTGCACGCGGGTGTCGCTGGTCTCGCACCCCAGCACGCGGAAGCCGTGCTCGGCCTCCCATCCCGCCCGCAGCCGCCGGTACTCCTCCGTGGAGGTGACCACGTGCTCGGCGTCGTGGAAGACGAACGACGCGTCGGGGGCGAAGCAGGCGAAGTAGGTGTCCGGGTCGTCGCGGGCGAAGGCGGCGACCAGCTCAGCGGCCCGCTGGCGCACCTCGCGCTCCGCCTGCTCGGCCTGCTCGGTGCGGCCGGGCTGCGCCGTCACCGCTGGTCCCCGCCCGTCGGGGCCGGCGCCGAGGTGGGCTCGGGGGCCTGCGGCTGCGCGCCGCGGCGACCGGTGCGGTGCGCCGAGGCCCGCGGGTCGTCGACGACCGGGGGCAGCGGGAGGTCGGCGGCGGGCACCAGGCGCGGCCCGTCCGGCCCGAAGACGTACCGCGGCTCGGGGAAGGCGAACAGCAGCGCCACGTAGATGACCGCCGCCAGCCCGATCGAGACCAGCAGGCTGAGGTCGACGCCGCCGGCGACGTCGCGCAGCGGCCCGGCGATCAGCGGCGGGTAGTTGGCGAACAGCAGCCCTGCGACCGCGGAGGGGACCCACGCGGCCATGCCGCGCCAGTTGGTGCCCGCCGTGGCCCAGTACCGTCCGCCGCGCCGCCCCTCGTTGAAGACCTGCAGGTCGGCGGCGTCGTAGTGGCCGCGGCGCACCCAGTAGCCGATCGCCATGATGACCATCCACGGCGTCGTGCAGATGACGATGAGGCCCACGAAGGCGTTGACGCTGGCCAGCAGGTCGAAGACGAGGCGCCCGACGAGGATGAAGACGAAGGCGACGGCCCCGATGACCAGCGAGGCCTGCACCCGGCTCAGCCGCGGGAAGACCGAGGAGAAGTCCAGGCCGGTGCCGTACAGGGAGGTGATGCCCGTGGACATGCCGCCGAGGAAGGCCACGACCATGAGCAGCACCGCGTACCAGATCGGTGAGGCCTGGATGAGGGCGAAGACGTAGTCGACCTCGCCGGCGACCAGCGTCGCCGTCGCCACCCCGAACAGGAACGGCACGAGGGTGGCCAGCTGGGCCCCCAGCGTGGCCAGCAGCAGCCGGCCGGTGCTGGTGCCGCGGGGGATGTAGCGCGCCCAGTCTCCGAGGAAGGCTCCGAAGCTGACCGGGTTGCCCATGACGATCAGCGCGGACAGCACGAAGGTGGGCCAGAAGCTGCCCAGCGCGTACGCCCCGGGGCCGGGGTCGTACCCGAGGTCGAAGACCGAGGCGTACGCCACCACGCCGAGCAGGATCAGCACGGTGTTGGCGACGACGACGACCTTGTTGACCAGCAGCATGAACTGGTAGCCGTACACCACGACGACGATGACCAGGGCGCCCAGCAGCGCGTAGATGACGCCGCGCAGCAGGTCGGAGTCGCCGGTGCCGAACAGCCGGGTGGAGGCCCCGACCAGCGCGTCGCCGCTGACCCACACCGAGATCGAGTAGAAGGCGAAGGCCGTCAGCAGCGACAGGAAGGAGCCGAGCACGCGCCCCCGCACCCCGAAGTGGGCGCCGGAGGAGACCGCGTTGTTGGTGCCGGTGCGCGGCCCGAACAGGCCCATCGGCATGAGGAACAGCGCGCCGACCAGGACGCCGACGACGGTGGCGAGCACCGCCTGCACCAGGGACAGCCCCAGAAGGACCGGGAAGGTCCCCAGGATGACCGTGGCGAAGGTGTTCGCGCCGCCGAACTGGATGCGGAACAGGTCGAAGGGGCGCGAGCTGCGCTCGGCGTCGGGGATGGTGCCGATGCCGTGCTGCTCGACCTCGGTCGCCCTGGGACGCCGCCTGTCGGCGGCCAGCCCGGCGAGCTCTGCTCCGGCCACGTGCGCTCCTCGGGTCGCTGCGGTGACCTGCGTCACCGGTGAGCGGGGAGGCTACGGCTAGGGTTGCCCACGAGGCAACGGGGGTTGCCAGAACCGGTGGGGACGAGGGTGAGCGAGGGGGCGGCGTGGCTGGTGAGCTCCGACGCCCCGTCAGGCCGCCGGACCCGACCGAGGCGCTCGTCGGCGCCCGGCTGCGCGCCGCCCGCCAGGCCGCCGGCCTGACCCTGGCCGCCGTCGCCGAGCGGGCCGGCCTGACCAAGGGCTTCCTCAGCCGCCTGGAGCGCGACGAGGCCTCGCCCTCGGTGGCCACCCTCGTCACGGTGTGCGGGGTGCTCGGCGTCTCCGTCGGCAGCCTCTTCGAGGCGCCCGCCACCTCCCTCGTGCGCGCCGACGAGGCCCCCGCCATCCACTTCGGCGGCCACGGCGTGCGCGAGGTCCTGCTCACCCCCGGGGTCCAGCGGCAGGTGCAGGTGGTCCGCTCGACGGTGGAGCCCGGCGGCGGGGGCGGGGAGGAGCTCTACGCGCTGGCCTGCGACACCGAGGTCGTCCTCGTGCTGCGCGGGCAGCTCGAGCTGCAGCTGCCCGGCGACGTCGTGCAGCTGCGCGCCGGGGACGCCTTCACGATGCCGGGCGTCACCCCCCACACCTGGCGCAACCCCTCACCGACGGCGCCCTGCGAGGTGCTGTGGGTGCTCAGCCCCGCACCCTGACCCCAGGAGGCCTCGTGCCCGGCGTCCCGCGCCGCATCGTCGACCTGTCCCACCCGGTCGACGACGACACGCCCGTCTACCCGGGCGACCCCCTGCCGCGCCTATCACCGGCCACGACCGTGGCGGTCGAGGGCTACAACGTGCTGCACGTCAGCATGGGCTCCCAGACCGGCACCCACGTCGACGCGCCGTACCACTTCCTCGACGGCGGCGCCCGCATCGACGAGCTCCCGCTGGAGCGGTTCGTCGGGCCGGCCGTCGTCGTCGACGTGCGCGGCAGGCAGCCGCACGGGCGGATCGAGTGGTCCGACCTTGCGCCGCACGCCGACCGGCTCGGGCCCGGGCAGATCCTCGTGCTGCACACCGGGTGGGACGCCCACTGGGGCTCACCGCGCTACTTCGACCACCCGTACCTGACCGGTGAGGCCGCCGAGCGCGTCGTGGCCACCGGGGTGCGCACCGTGGCCCTGGACGCGCTGAGCATCGACGAGACGGTCCTCGGCGGGCAGCCCGCCGGGGGCTTCGCCGCCCACCTGGCCGTGCTGGGCGCCGGCGGGGTGGTCGTGGAGAACCTGCGCGGCCTGGACGGGCTGCGCAGCGGCGAGCCCCTGCTCTCGGTGCTGCCGCTGCGCCTGGCCGGGGCCGACGGCGCCCCGGTGCGCGCCGTCGCCCTGGAGTGACCCCGCGGCTGGTCCTAGGTCGATGGTCCGATACCGGCACCGACCTGCGCCCGCCGATGCTCGAGGGGACGGAGCACCCGGCTCCGCGGACCCCGGAGGGCACCGTGTCCAGCACCACCCCCACCAGCCAGACCCCCGCGCGCACGCACCGCCTGCGGCCCGCCGCCGCAGCCGCGGGGGCCCTCGCCGTGCTCGCCGTCCTGGCCGCCGCTGGCGGCGCCACCGTGGCCGGCGCCGCCCCCGCCGCGGCCGCGACCTCGTCGGCCTGCTCGACCGAGGGTTTCACCGTCACCATGCCCGACGGGACCACCGCGGGCGCGAAGGGCGCCAGGGCCAGCACCGCCGCCCTGGCCGCTGACGCGCGGATCAGGGTCCGCGGCACCTACGTGGAGTTCGACGTCGCCCCGGTCACCGGCGCCGTCTACGACTACACCTACACCGGCGCCGCGAACCCGGCGAGCATGACCGCCGGGGTGCGCACCCCCGTCATGGCGTCCAAGACCCTGGACCTGGGCCCTGTGCTGCGCGGCGACGTCGAGGTCCGCACCGACAAGGGCGACCTCGTGATCCTCGCCCGCGGTGGTGGGGCCAAGGTCAAGGTGCAGGCCAAGGACTGCGCCACCGGCGGCATCTTCCAGCAGGAGGTGGAGGCCTCCCGCGCGGTGGTGGCCACCCACGTGCTCGCGCCGGGCATGGCCTACTTCGTCAACCCGTACACGGGCAAGGTGAACTTCGGTGACGGGGCCGACTTCCGCGGCAAGGACAGCCCCCAGGTGGCCACCAAGCTGTCCCAGGGAGAGACGACCACCACCTGGAGCATCGCTCCCGGCGGCCGCATGGGCCAGGTGCTGGGGGAGGACGCCGTGGAGCTCTCCGCCGGAGCGACGGCCTGCACGCAGGACTGCCAGGCGCAGAACCGCGTCCGCGGCTCCCTGCCCGTGACCGACCCGGCCTTCTCGTGAACCGCCGCACCGTCGCCGTCGCGGTGGCCGGTGGCGCCCTGGCCGGCGCGGTGCTGGTCGGCTCGGGCGCGTGGGCGCTGTCAGGCTCCTCCGCCGGCGGCCTCGACGTGGTCCAGCTGGCCAACCAGGCTCCGGTCGACGACAACCCGGCGCCCAGCGCCAGCCCGACCGGGACGCCACCGGCGAGCGCGACCGCCAGCGCGACCGACGGCCCGAGTGCTGCCCGGACCGGCTCCGCCGGTCCGACGGCGTCCTCGGCGCCCGCACCGTCGGGCGGAGCGACCTCGACCGCCGTGCCGCCTCCAGCGGCGCCCGCCCCGTCGGCGACGTCCTCGGCGCCGACGGCCTCCCGCTCCGGCGACGGGACCCACCACGGCCGCGGTGACGGCGCCGACGACGACCGTCGTGGTGGCGACGACGGGAGCGGCGACCGCCGGGGCGGCGACGACGACGGGAGCGGCGACGAGCACGGCGGGCACGGCGGTGACGACGGCTCCGGTGGCGGGCGCCACGGGTCCGACGACGGCTGAACCCCTGCGCCGCAGCACCGTCCGCCCTGACACTCCACTGGCACGCGGGGTGCAGCAGCACGCCCCGCCCGCTCGTCCACGCGGAGACCGCCGTGCCCCGCCCCTCGCGACAGCCGCCAGCCGGCCGAACACCCAGCAGCCCGCCGAGCACGCCGTCCAGCAGCGCCCCCAGCGGCGTCCGCGTCGTCGCGCTGTTCGTCACCGCTGCGGTGCTCGCCGTGGCGGCCCTGGGCGCGGTGCTCGTGGCCGTGCAGCACCGCGCCGCGGTCACCGAGGCCGTCCGCGACGCCCGGACGCTGACCAGCCTGCAGGCGCGCGACGTCGTCGCCGACGTCCTCACCGACGACGCGCTGGTCCCGGGCCCGGCCCGCGACGCGCTCGACGAGCGCGTCCGCAGCCGCGTCCTGGGCAGCCAGGTGGTGCGCGTCAAGGTCTGGGACGGCAGCGGCACCATCGTCTACTCCGACGACCCGGACCTGGTGGGGCGCACCTTCGAGCTCCCCGAGGACGAGCTGGCGGCCCTGCGCGGCGGCGGGCCGCCCGTAGCGGAGGTCAGCGACCTGGAGGAGGCCGAGAACGCCGAGGAGCAGCAGTTCGGCCGGCTGCTGCAGGTCTACGTCGGGACCACCACGCCGGGGGGCACCCCGCTGCTGTTCGAGACCTACCACCGCTACGACGCCATCGACGCCGCGACCTCGCGCTCGCTGCGCTCCTCCCTGCCGCCGCTGCTCGGCGGGCTGGTGCTGCTGTGCGTGCTGCAGGTGCCGCTCGCGTGGAGCCTGGCGCGGCGGCTGCGCGCGGCGCACGAGGGGCGTGAGGCGCTGCTGGTGCAGGCGCTGCACGCCTCCGACCGGGAGCGCCGCCGCATCGCCGCCGACCTGCACGACGGGGTCGTGCAGGGGCTGAGCGGCACCGCGCTGAGCCTGTCCGCGGCCGCCTCCGCGGCGCGCGGTCGCGGCGATGAGGGAAGCGCCGAGGTGCTGGGGCGCACGGCGGTGGACCTGCGGCGGTGGGTGCGCGAGCTGCGGACGCTGGTGGTCACGGTGACCCCGCCCGCGCTGCACGAGCAGGGGCTCGCGGCCAGCTGCGAGGACCTGGCGGCCGTGCTGGAGGTGCGCGGCTGCGCGGCGCAGGTGGTGGTCGAGGGCGACCTCGGGCCGGGCGCGCTCCCGCTGGCCGTGGAGGCGCTGGTCTTCAGGACGGCGCAGGAGGCGGTGCGCAACGTGGTCAAGCACGCCGGGGCGGGCTCGGCGCGGATCGCGCTGGCGCGCGCGGAGGCGGAGGTGCGCCTGGAGGTCCTCGACGACGGCCGCGGCTTCGACGCCGGGGACGCGCCGCGCCGGCGCGGCAGCGTGGGGCTGGAGCTGCTGGCCTCGCTGGCCGGGGAGCAGGGGGGTCGCTTCGAGGTGGTCTCGAGGACCGGGCCCGCGCGCAGCGGGACCCGCGTGCGCCTCGCGCTGCCGGTGGCGGCCCAGGACGGCGCCGCAGGAGCGCGCTCGCGCCGCCTGGCGGCAGCCGGCGGAGGAGGTTCGCGGTGACCAGGGTGCTGGTGGTCGACGACCACCCGATGCTGCGCCGGGGCCTGGTGGACCTGCTCGGTGCGCTGCCGGACGTGGACCAGGTGACCGCGGTCGCTGACGGGGCCGAGGCGGCCGGTGCGGCGGTGCGGCACGCCGCCGACGTCGTGCTCATGGACCTGTCGATGCCCGGGCTGGACGGGCTGGCGGCCACGCGCGCCGTGCTGGCGCAGCGGCCGCAAGCGCGCGTCGTCGTCCTGACGACCTTCGCCGAGCACGACAGGATCCGCGCCGCCCTGGCCGCGGGCGCCGTCGGCTACCTGCTCAAGGACGCCGAGCCGGAGCAGGTCGTGCAGGCGGTGCGCGACGCGGCCGCCGGGCACGCGCCCATCTCCCCGCGGGCGGCGACGGCGCTGCTGCCCGGCGCCGGTGCGCCCGCGGTGCCACCGGCGGCGCCCTTGGCGCCGCCCGCACCGGCTGCACCGCCCGGACCGTCCGGTGCGGCGGCGCTGACGCCGCGGGAGGCGGAGGTCCTGGCCCTGGTGGCCACCGGCCTGCCGAACAAGAGCGTCGCCCGCAGGCTCGGGATCAGCGAGAAGACCGTCAAGGCGCACCTGTCGCGCGTCTTCGCCGCCATCGGCGTGGCGGATCGCACCTCAGCTGCCCTGTGGGCGCAGCGCCACGGTCTCGCCGACGACGGACCCGGGTGACGCATCCGCTCCTCGCGGCGCGCGCCGGCTCGGCGCGCGCCGCGGGGTCCGCTCACGCGGTGGCGCTGAAGCTCCACGTGACGCCGAAGCGGTCGGTGAGCATGCCGAACCCGGCGCTCCACGCCGAGGCGGCGAGCGGCTCGACCACGACGGCGTCGACGGCCAGGGCGTCCCAGCTGCCCCGCAGCTCCTCGAGGTCGCCCGCGCTGACGGAGACGAAGGCCGCCTGGTCGGTGAGGGTGGTGCCGTCCTCGCGGCGCGTGGTGCCCCCGCCGACGACGGACCCCTCCGTCTGGCCGGGGACGTCGTAGCCCATGACGCGGAAGCCGCTCTCGGCGGCGACCACGCCGAAGACGACCTTGTCCGCGCCGGGCGCCCCGGCCGGCACCCCGAGGTCGGCGTAGGTGGTCAGCACGAGGTGGCCGCCGAAGGCGGACTGGTAGAAGCCCAGCGCCTCGCGGGCGTCACCGCGGAAGTTCAGGTGGGTCGTCGTCTGGATGCTCATCTCAGCTCCTCAGGAGTCCGGGCCCCTCTGGCCCGCTGCGACGACCCTCCCGCCCGATCAGGTCAGGATCTGTCCTAGACGGCCCCTAGTCTCACCACCATGACGACGACCAGCCGGCTCCTGCAGCTGCTGTCGCTGCTGCAGGCCCGCCGCGACTGGCCGGGACCGGAGCTGGCCGCCCGGCTGGGCACCACCGACCGGACCGTGCGCCGCGACGTCGAGCGGCTGCGGGGGATGGGCTACCGCATCAGCGCGACGCTCGGCCCCCACGGCGGGTACCGGCTCGACGCCGGCAGCGAGCTGCCCCCCCTGCTGTTCGACGACGAGCAGGCCGTCGCCGTCGCCGTCGCGCTGCAGACCGCACCGGCCAGCGGCGCCGCGCTGCAGGAGGCAGCGGTGCGCGCCCTCGCGACGGTCCGCCAGGTCTTGCCCTCCCGGCTGCGCCGCCGGCTCGACACCCTGCGGGTGAGCGCCGTCGGGCGCGCCGGCGACGGGGCGCCCGCCGACGTCTCGCCCGACCTCCTCCTCACCCTCGCCGAGGTGGTCCGCGCGCGCGAGGTCCTGCGCTTCGACGACGACGCCCGCGGTGGTCCTGCGGCTCCCGCCCCTCCCGGCGGTGGCGGCCAGGTCGCCCCCGTCCGCCGCACCGAGCCGCTGCGCCTGGTCTCCTCCCACGGGCGGTGGTACCTGCTCGGCTGGGACCTGGACCGCGAGGACTGGCGCCTCTACAGCGTCGACCGCGTGCGCCCCCGCACCCCGAACGGCCCGCGATTCACACCCCGGGTCGTGCCGGGCGGTGACGTGGACGAGTTCGTCTCCTCGCGGTTCGAGGGCTCCGACACCAACGCCTGGCCCTGCCGGGGCACCGTCGTCCTGCACCTGCCCGCCCGCGAGGTGCTGCCCTTCGCCGGGGACGGGACGGTGGTCGCCGTGGACGACGAGCGGTGCACCCTCGAAGCCGGCTCCTGGTCGTGGGGCGCGCTCGCGGCGTCGTACGGCAGGTTCGAGGTGCCGATGGAGGTCGTCGGCCCGCCCGAGCTGCTCGCCGCGTTCGGCGTGCTCGCCGACCGCTACCGCGCTGCGAGCGGCTGACGCGCGGCGGACCGGGGCAGCCTCCGGTGGGCGGGGTCAGCTGGCCCGCACGCGGTGGACCTGAGCGGTCTTCGGGTAGGCCGCTGCGGGCCCGGGCGGCCCGACCTCGAAGAGGTCGACCACGAGCTGCAGCGGGTAGTCCAGGCGCTGCGGCGAGGTGAACACGACGCGCTGCTCGCACGCCACGACGACCCCGTGCTCGTCCCAGCGCGCCGACCAGGTGTGCGCCCGGCCGCGGCCCACGGGGACCTCGACCTCGGTCATGTCCGTGGTGAGACGGGGGTCGTGGTGGGCCTTGACACCGACGCGCGCCCGGGTGCTGTCCGCACCGACGGCCTCGGCGTCGATCTCGAACAGGCACACCTCCCCGCTGTCGCGCTCGTCGAGGTGCTCGGTGCCGACCAGCCAGGCAGCGAGCATGCAGGAGGCGTCGGTGCTGGCGGTGACGGTCACGTCGACCTGCCCCGCGGAGGGCGCCCACAGGAGCCGGGTCGGCACGGCGGTGCGCACCACCAGGCCGTCGGGGCGGTGGCGGTGGGTGCCGCGGGCGGAGCCGGGAGGACCGGAGGAGGTGGCCGTCTGCAGGTTGGACACGCGCAGCGGCGCATCCTCGGGCCGCCAGTCGGGCTGGTCGGCGTCGATGCGCAGCCGCAGTCCGGCGGGGGTGAGGTCGTAGCGGGCGCGAGAGCGCTCCGGCGTCGACCAGTGCGGCAGGTAGTGGTCGACCCAGCGGCCGGTGTCGAGCCCAGCGGCGCAGAAGTCCTCGTCGAAGGCGGCGTCCGCCCCGAGCGGAGCCAGGTGCCCACCGCCCGTCAGACCTCCGCTGCCGCTCGTCCCGGGGATCACCGCGCGATCATCCCCTGCCGCTCGGGGCAGTCGCCTCGGCCAGCTCCGCGACCTCGGCCAGCGCGCGGTCCCAGGCGGCGAGCACGTCGTCGTCGTAGTCCTCGGACATCGGCGCGGAGACGTGCAGGCGCGTCCCACCGGGGGTGGCCGTCAGGCGGTAGGTCTCCCTGGTCCCGCGGTGCTCGCGGGCCGCCTCGCTGTCGGTGTCGTCGCGACCCTCGACCACGAGGCCGTCGTGCTCGACGTCGACCAGCTCGGGGTGGCGGGCGGTGACGACGTGGCCCAGCAGCCCCTCGCCGGAGGGTCCCAGGAACCGCACGGTGCTGCCCTCCTGCCAGTCGGTCTCGGCGTAGGAGCCCTCGAAGAAGACGCCCGACCACTGCCGGTAGGTCGCGTCCTCCAGCAGCACCTGCCACACGCGCTCGCGCGGCGCTGCGACCTCGACGCTCTTCTCGATCACCCGGGTGCCCATCGCGTCCTCCTCGTCAGCTGCTCGGTCACCCAGGAGACGCCCCAGGGCCCCAGGACTCATCGGTGCGCCGGTCGCTGACCCGCCGACCCCGCTCAGGAGACGCGGAAGACCGGCCACCCGACCTCGGTGCGCCAGGCCGCGGGGTCGTCCGTGTCGCGCGGCCCGACCAGGTAGACCTCGCGCACGGGACCCGCCACGGACATGGCGTTCCCCACCACCCAGGTGCCCAGCTGGCCGTAGGTGACCTCCACGCCGTCGTGCTCGCCGACGTGGGTGGCCACCGCCAGCTCCGCGGCGGGCAGCGTGACCGGGTGCACCCGCCCGGTGCGCGGCGGAGCGTCCGTCGGCAGGTAGAGCAGAGCGCGGCCACGACCGCGCTCGAAGAGCGCGTCGTCGTAGGTGCCCCCGAGGGGCCCGGTCACCGCGCTCCCCACGGCGGCCTCCAGCTCCGCCACCGCACCCGCGTACCAGGCCGCCACGTCGCCCTCGCCCACCACGGCCTCCACCGCCGCGACCGTGCGCGATGGCTCCGCGCGCAGCTGCACCTCCAGCGGCGCGGGGTCCGGGCGCAGCAGGCGGCGCAGCGACGCGACCGCGGCGCGGGTGCGGTCGAGCTCGGACTCCAGGCGGCGCAGGTGGTCAGCGACCAGGCTCGCGCGCTCGTCGGGGTCCGGTGAGCCCAGGATGCGCTGGACGTCGGCCAGGGGGACGTCCAGCTCGCGGAGCCGGTGGATGACCTGGGCGGTCGGGACCTGCTCGACGGAGTAGAGGCGGTAGCCGCTGGTCGCGTCCACCTCCGCAGGCGCCAGCAGGCCGGCGTCGTGGTACCGGCGCAGCATCCGCACGCTCAGGTGCGTCAGCCTCGAGAACTCACCGATCGTCAGCACCCGCGCAGGATGGACCCTCCCCCCGGGGGAGGGTCGACCGCTTGACCCTCCTGCTCCGGGAGGCAGCACGGTCGGGCCATGAGCGACCACAGCGACCAGCTCCCGACCACGATCAGCGGCTTCCTCGCCGCGAGCGTCGTCCACGACGCCGACACGGCCGCGTCCTTCCTCACCGAGGACGCCGTCGTCGTCGACCAGGGCGAGTCCTTCCGCGGCCGTGAGGCCGTCCACGCCTTCGTGCGCGACGCGGGGTCGGAGTTCGCCTACACGACCGAGCGGGTCGGCGCGCACCGCCTCGACGACGACCACTGGGTGGTGACCCTGCGCCTGGAGGGGTCCTTCCCCGGCGGCGTCGCCGTGCTCGACTACCGCTTCTCGCTGCGGGACGACCGCATCAGCGAGCTCGTCATCGCCAACCACGGCTCGTGAGCGCACTCGTGACCACGGCAGGACGGGACCGCCTGGACGGCCGCAGGGCCCTCGTCACGGGCGGGACGAAGGGCACAGGAAGGGCCGTGGCCGACAGGCTGCGGGAGATGGGCGCCGACGTCTGGGTCACCGCCCGCTCCATGCCCGCGGGATACGAGCACCCCGACAGGTTCATCGGGGCCGACACCTCGACGCTCGCGGGCACCGACGCCGTGGCGGCGCGGATCACCGAGACCGGGGGCGCCCTCGACGTGCTGGTCCACGTCGTGGGCGGGTCCACCACCCCTCCCGGCGGGTACGCGGCCGCCACCGACGAGCACTGGCTGGCCGAGCTCGGTCTGAACCTCCTCGGCGCGGTGCGCCTCGACCGCGCCCTCCTGCCGGCCGTGGTCGAGGCCGGGCGCGGCGTGGTGGTGCACGTCACCTCCATCCAGCGCCAGATGCCCCTGCACGAGTCGACGCTCGCCTACGCCGCGGCGAAGGCCGCGCTGCGCACCTACAGCAAGGGGCTCGCCACCGAGCTGGCCCCGCGCGGCGTGCGGGTCAACGCCGTCAGCCCGGAGGCATCCAGACGGAGGGCTACCAGGTGTTCGCGGACCGCATCGCGGCCGGGAGCGGGCTGACCCGCGCCGAGGCCGAGCAGAGCATCCTGGACGCGCTCGGAGGCGTGCCCCTGGGCCGCTTCGCGACCACCGAGGAGGTCGCCGACCTGGTCGGCTTCCTCGTCTCCGACCGCGCCGCGGCGGTCGTGGGCGCCGAGTACGTCATCGACGGGGGGACCGTCCCCACCGCCTGACGCGCTGGTCCTGGGGGCCGGGTCGGCGGTCGGGTCAGGGCCGGCGAGGCGCCCCGCGGCCAACGGCCCAGAAGGCGACGGCGCTGGCCGCAGCGACGTTGAGGGAGTCGACCCCGCCGTCCATGGGGATCCGGACGACGGTGTCGGCGGCGCTGACCGTGGCCGCCGCCAGGCCGTCGCCCTCCGTGCCGAGCAGCAGCGCCAGGCGCTCCGGGCGGTGAGCGGTGAAGGCGTCGAGGTCCACCGCGGTGTCGGACAGGGCGAGCGCGGCCACGTGGAAGCCGGCCCCGCGCAGCTCCTCCACGCCGGCGGGCCAGGAGGCCAGCCGCGTCCACGGCACCTGGAAGACCGTGCCCATGCTCACCCGGACGCTGCGCCGGTACAGGGGGTCGGCGCAGCGCGGGGTGACCAGCACGGCGTCGACGCCCAGGCCGGCGGCTGACCTGAACACGGCGCCCACGTTGGTGTGGTCGACGACGTCCTCCAGGACGGCGACGGTGCGCGCGCCGCGCAGCAGCTCGGCGACCGGCGCCAGCGCCGGGCGGTGCACCGAGGCGATCGCACCGCGGTGGACGTGGAACCCGGTGATCGCCTCCAGCACCGGCTCCTCGGCCACGAACACCGGCGCACCGGCCCGCTCGCAGGCGCCCAGGACGTCGGTGAGGTCCGGCAGCCAGCGCGGGGCGACCAGCAGCGAGCGCGGCCGGTGCCCCGCGGCCAGGGCGCGCCGGATGACCTGGCTCGACTCGGCGATGAACAGCCCCTCGGCGGGCTCGCGGACGCGCCGCAGGGCCACGTCGGTCAGGTCGGTGTAGTCGACCAGGCGCGGGTCGTCGGGCTCGTGGACGTGGATCACCGGTGCTCCGCTGCTGCTGGCCGGGCGGCCCGCCCGTCGGGGCTCGCCGGGCGAGCAGTCGCGGTGACGCTACGCCAGGGGCGCGGTGCGGCGGCGGGGACGGCGGGGGCGGCGCTCGTGCGCGCACCGCCGCGGGTGAGGATGACCCCGTGGACGAGGGGTTTCCGGGGGGCCCGGGCGTGGGCGGGCGCGTGGAGGGCCTGTTCGTCTACCCGGTCAAGGGGCTCAGCGCGCAGCCGCTGGCCTCCGTGGACCTGCAGGCGGGCCGCGCCTTCCCCTTCGACCGGGTGTTCGCGCTCGCCAGGCCTGACGGCGCGCACGCGCCCGGTCTGCGGCGCGGGGTCGCCAAGACCAACTACTACGTGCTCGTGCAGGAGGCGCGGCTGGCCGGCCTGCAGACCCACCTCGACGGCCCGAGCGGCGTGCTCCACGTCGGCGTGCGCGGGCACCGGGTGCTCACCGCGGACCTCACCACCGAGCCCGGGCGGGCCGAGGCGGCGGCGTTCTTCGCCCGGGTGCTCGACCTGCCCGACGGCGTCGCGCCGGTCGTCGCCCACGAGCCGGGCCGGCGCTTCACCGACATGGCGCCCGACTCCGACCGGGCCATGGAGTTCGTCTCCCTCATCAACCTGGCCTCGGTGGCGGACCTGGCCCGCCGAGCCGGCGCCGAGGTCGACCCGCTGCGCTTCCGCGGCAACGTGCACCTGGCCGGGCTGGCGCCGTGGGCGGAGCTGGAGCTGCTGGGCCGGGAGTTCACCCTGGGCGGGGTGCGGCTGCGCGGCACGTCGGTCACCGACCGGTGCGCCGCCACGGAGGTCCACCCGGGCACCGGCCAGCGCGACCTCCCGGTGCCGCGCCTGCTCGCCGGCGCCTACGGGCACACCTCCATGGGCGTGTACGCCGAGGTGCTCTCCGGCGGCCGCCTGAGCACCGGGGACGTGCTGGAGGTCGGTGAGGTCGCTGCCTGAGCCGCTCGCGCCGCTGCGCCTGCGGGTCGCCTCGCGGGAGCCGCTGACGCCCGCCGTCGTCCTGCTCACCCTGGTCGACCCGGGCGGCGGCACGCTGCCGGGCTACGCGGCCGGCGCGCACGTGACCCTCACCGCGCCGAACGGGCGCCGGCGCAGCTACAGCCTCACCGAGGCCGGCAGCCCGGCGCCGGACCGCTACGCCGTCGCCGTGCTGCGCGAGCCCGGCGGGCGCGGGGGCTCGGCCAGCCTGCACGACGACGTGCGCGCGGGAGACCTGCTGGAGGTCTCACCGCCGCGCAACACCTTCCCGCTGCTGCCCGCGCGCCGGTACGTGCTCATCGCCGGGGGCATCGGCATCACGCCGCTGCGCGCGATGGCGGCCGAGCTGCGGGCGCGCGGCGACGCCGAGGTCGAGCTGCTGCACCTGACCCGCAGCCCGGAGCTCACGCCGTGGCTGGAGGAGCTGCGCGCCGACGGGGCGGTGGTGCACCACAGCCGTAGCGGTCCGGGCAGCGGCCGGCTCGACCTGTGGCCCTGGCTGGCGGTGCCCGACGACGACGCGCGCGTGTACTGCTGCGGGCCCGCGCCGCTGCTGGAGGAGGTGCGGGCGCTCACCGCGCACTGGCGGCCGAGCCGGGTCCACACCGAGGAGTTCGCCGGGGTGTCCGCCGACGTCGTGGGCGCCTCGCCGTTCACCGCCGTCTGGGAGCCCACCGGCGCCCGCGTCGAGGTGCCGGCGGGCACCTCCCTGCTCGCGGCGCTGCGCCGGGCCGGTCTGGGCGTCGAGGGGGACTGCGAGGCCGGCACGTGCGGCACCTGCCGGCTCCGGCTGCTCGCCGGTGCCGCGCACCACCGGGACGTGGTGCTCAGCGAGGCCGAGCGCGCCACGGCCGTCATGCCCTGCGTCTCACGGGCGCTCGGCGACGAGCTCGTGGTGGCCCCGCCGCCGCGCTGAGCCGGTCGGCGGCCGCTCGGGCCGCTCGGGCTGCCCGGGTGCCTCAGGCGGGCGGCGCGGAGTCGGCCTGGCTGCTGAGGTGCTCGTGGTGGCGGATGACCTCCTCGATCACCAGGGTGAGGAACTTCTCCGCGAAGTCGGCGTCCAGGCCCGACTCGGTGGCCAGCGCGCGCAGCCGGGCGATCTGCCGCTCCTCGCGCGCCGGGTCGGCGGCCGGCAGCGCCAGCCGCGCCTTGAGGCGGCCGACCGCCTGCGTGCAGCGGAACCGCTCGGCGAGGGTGTGCACGAGGGCCGCGTCGAGGTTGTCGATGCTGCGGCGCAGGTCCGCGAGCTCGGGCGGCACGGGTGTGCTGGTCATCGGGGCTGCCTCGCCGGGGGAGTCGGTGCGGGTCGTGGTGCAGGTCGTCGGCTGCGCATCCTGCCGCACCGCGGCCGGTCGCTGCCCGCGCGCTGCCCGGTCCCGCGGCCCGGTCGCTGCCCGGTCGCGGCCCGGTCGCTGTCCGGTCGCCCGGTGACCTCGCCGCCGGGTGCCGGGTGCGTCAGCTGTCGCGGCCGCCGCGCGGGCCCGAGGGGTCGGCGGCCAGCCCGTGGCGGGCCGCGGGCTCGGCCTCCCCGGCCGCGGACGGCTGGACCGGGGAGCCGGCGTCGGCGGGCGGCGCGGCCTCGGGGGCCGTGGCGGCCGGGTCACCGCCGGAGGGCTGGGCGCCAGCGGCGAGCGGGTCGGCGCGCGACCTCAGCAGCTGCAGCACCGGCGTGCGGGCGCCGTGCGCCTGCTCGAAGCGCAGCAGCTGGTCGAGCTGGGCGGCGTCCAGCGTGCGGATGCGGCCCTGCAGCGAGCCGATGGGCAGGTGGTCGTAGTCGGGGATCGCCAGGTCCTCGCGGGCCGGCGACGCTCCAGCGGCGGGTGTGCTCATGCAGGTCGCCCTACCCGGCGCGGCGATCGGTAGACGCCCGCGAGCCGGACGAGGTGGCTCCGGCCACCCAGGACCCCACCGCCGTGGACGGGTGGGGAGGCTGGGTCCCGGTGGGCAGGCTGGGTCCCGGCTCGCGGTGGGGGAGCGGGACCGGACCTGCCCACCGGGCTCCAGGCTCCCCACCTGGACCCGCTGGCGCCGGGGGTGCGCGCCGTCAGGGGAGGGCGACCAGGCGCCGCAGCGCCAGCGCCGCCAGCGGTGCGTACGCCAGCACCACCGGTGCCGCGCCCTCCAGGGCCAGCGTGGTGGTCGACCCGCCGTCGACCCGCCCGCTCAGCGCGACGCCGTGCTCCAGGCGCAGCCGACCGAGGCGGCGCAGCGCACCCGGCAGCGGCAGCAGCAGCGCGTGCGTCGGCTCCACGCGCCAGGTCCAGCGGCGGGCGCCGTCGTCGACGTCCTCGGCGGTGAAGGCGAGCCGGAGCCCGCCGTGGCCGCGCACGACACCGATCGTCCCGGTCCGCAGCCGCGCCGTGCTGGCCTGCACGGACGCGATCTGCGGCGACCACGTCGGCCACAGCGAGGGGTCGGCGTAGCGCTCCCACGCCAGCGGCGGGGGAGCGGCGCCGGTGACCGCGAGCTCGCGCCTCATGCCGGCGTCACGGCGACAGCGGGACGCCGAGGCCCTCGACGACCTCCGCGCCGGGCAGCTGCGCCAGCAGCGCGCCGGGCAGGGCCAGCTTGGAGCGGCGCACCCCGGAGCCGATGACGGCGACGTCGACGTCGAGCACCGCGGCGTCGACGAGCACCTGCCAGCCGGCGGGCAGCCCGAGGGGCGTGATGCCGCCGAACTCCATGCCGGAGCCGGCCACGGCCCTGTCGTGGTCGAGGAAGGACGCCTTGCGCGCGTCCAGGCGCCGGCGCACGAGGCCGTTGACGTCGGCGCGGGTGGTCGCGAGCACCACGCACGCGGCGATCCGCTCGGCCTCCCCGCGCCGCCCGGCGACGACCACGCAGTTGGCCATGACCGACGCCGGGGCGCCGGTGGCCTCCACGAGGGCGGCGGTGTCGGCGAGGTCGGGGTCGATCCCGGCCACCAGCACCCGCTGCGCCGCCTCGCCCCAGCTGGCCAGCGCCGCGGCCACGGGCTCGGCGAGCAGGTCGGTGCGCGCCAGGGCGGGCTCCCAGCCGAGCCCGCCCGGCCCGGTCACCGACGCGCCGGCGCTCAGCCCTGCACCTGGTAGGTCGGCGCCAGCGTGGCCCGCGCGAGGGTGTGGAACAGCGCCGTGAACGCCACCACGGTGGGCGTCGCCGAGGCGTCCAGGCCGAGGTCGTCGGTGTCCAGGGCGTGCACCGCGAACACGTAGCGGTGCGGGCGGTCACCGGCCGGCGGGGCCGCCCCGGTGAAGCCGGCGCCGCCGACGTCGTTGCGCACCGCGGTGCCACCGCCGAGCTGCGTGCTGCCCTCGTCGCCGGCCCCGGTCGGCAGCTCGGTGACCGAGGCGGGGATGCCGAAGACGGTCCAGTGCCAGAAGCCGGCCGGGGTGGGCGCGTCGGGGTCGAAGCAGCTCACGACGAAGGACTTCGTCTCCGCCGGGAACCCGCTCCAGCTCAGCTGCGGGGAGGTGCTGCCGCCCTCGGCGGAGTGGCGGTCGGCCATCGGCTCGCCGTCGGCGACGTCGGTGCTGGTGAGGGTGAAGGACGGCACCTGCGGCAGCTGGCCGTAGGGCTCAGGGGCGAGGGGGCGGTCGAGGTCCACGGTGGTCTCCTCCGGGCTTCTTCGGGGGTCCTGGTCAGGTCGTGCGGCGGCGTGCGGGTGCGGGGCCGCCGGCGGGGCCTCAGCGCGGGTGGTCCTGCGAGGGCGGCCCGACCGGCGGTTCCTGGGCCGGCCCGCGGTGGCCCTCGGCGTCGTCGACCACCTCGTCGGCGCCGTGGCCCGGCAGCGACGCCGCGACCTCGGCCGAGGGGTCCTCCTCACCGGCGTCGAGCTGGGCGGCCACGCCAAGGGGGTCCGCGGCGGCGCGCTGGCCGGGGTCGCTGGTCACGGCGCCACTGTGCCCCGCGCTCCGGGCCGCTGCACTCGGAGGAGCGCGGCCGCGCTGTGCGCCCGAGCGGGTCGGCCCCTGCTCCGGGGGGTCGGCCCCGCGCGCCTCCCCTACCGTGGGCCCGGTGATCGCCGTGCTCGCCGCCGCCTCCGCCGACAGCACGTCCGCTGCCAGCGGCCTGACGGGCCTGTCGGGGTGGGTCGCCGACGTCATGGACGCCCTCGGCTGGCCCGGCGTCTTCCTGCTGACCCTGCTGGAGACGGTGTTCCCGCCGATCCCCAGCGAGGTGGTGCTGCCCCTGGGCGGCTTCCTGGCCTACGACGGGCGGATGGACCTGGTGGCGGTGTTCCTCGCGGCCACCGCGGGCGGGGTGCTGGGGGCCCTCCTGCTGTACGAGCTGGCGCGCCGCATCGGCCAGCGCCGCGCCATCGCCCTGCTGGCGCGGATGCCGCTGGTGGACGCCGACGACGCCGACGCCGCGAACCGGTGGTTCCGCCGTCACGGGCGCGCTGCGGTCTTCTTCGGCCGCCTCATCCCCGGCGTGCGCAGCCTGATCTCCCTGCCGGCGGGCGCCGCGGGGATGCCGCTGGGGCAGTTCCTGCTCTACACCACCGCGGGCACCGCCCTGTGGAACGCGCTGCTCATCGGCGGCGGCTACGGGCTGGGCTCGCAGTGGGACCGCGTCTCGGGGTACGCCGACGTGCTGGACAAGGTCGTCATCGGCGCCGTGGTGGTGGCCGTGGCGCTGCTGGTGGTGCGCCGGGTCCGCAAGCACCGCGCCCGGCGCCGCGCGGAGGTGGCCGGGGAGCGCAGCGCCGGCTGAGCACCGGCGGTGAGCGGCACCGGCGGTGAGCGGCACCCGGTGAGGTGAACCCGCGGGAGGTGGCGCGGCGGTGGTGAAGGGCGCGTCCCGCCCTGCCGATGGGCGGGGGTGACCTGCCACCGCGACGGCGCCCGCCACTGCTCCTGCGCCCCCGGGCCCGCCGACCACGAGCCCCGCCTCGAGCTGCACACCCCCGACCCGCGCGCCCACGCCGTGCTGCGCCTGCTCGCCGCGCCGCTGGCCGTCGACGTCACCCGCGTCGCGCCCTCGGCCTCGGTGGTCAGCGGTGACGTGGCAGCGCTGCTGCGCGCCGCCGCCGCCGCGCTGCCCGCTGCTGCGCTGCCCGCCGCCGCGGTCGGGCACGACCCCCACGAGGGCGTGGCAGCGCCGGCCGCCCCCCAGCGCCCCGAGCCGACGGCCTCCCTGCCGCACCGCGCCGAGCTCCTGGGCTCCCTCGAGCGGGCGCTGGAGCGCCAGCGGCCCGGCACCACCACGGCGCTGCTCTTCTGCGCCGTCGGCGAGGGCGACCTCGGCGGGGCGGTGCTCGGCGTGGTCGCCTCCCGGGTGCGCGGGCACCTGCGCCGCAGCGACGTGCTGGCCCACTGCGGCGGAGGTCGGTTCGTGGCGCTGCTGCCCGACCTGCCGCTGCCCTCGGGGGAGGACGCCGTGACCCGCGTGGTGGCCTCCGTGCGCGACGCGCTGCGCGAGCCCGCGGCCACCGCCGAGGGACTGTTCCCGCTGCAGGCCGTGGTGGGCGCGCTGGTGCACCCCGGCGCCGACGGCCCCGACGACGCCGAGGCTGACGGGCCGCTGACCGCTGCCGAGATGCTCGACGTGGTCGAGCGGGCCATGGAGCGCGGGGCGCTGCCGAACCGCTGAGGCGCCGGGCCGCCGCAGCGCCATGAGCGCCAGGCGGGCCGGGCGTCACGCGGGGGTGGCGACCTGCGAGACGATGGGGCCCGTGAGCTCCGCGCCAGACACCGCCGCACCGTCAGAGCCGTCGTCGTCCTCCGCGACGCGGTTCGCCGACCTCGGGCTCGGCCCGGAGCTGCTGGCGGCGCTGAACGACCTCGGCTACGAGGAGCCCACCCCGGTGCAGGCGGAGGCGGTGCCGCACCTGCTCGCCGGGCGCGACCTGCTCGGGCAGGCCGCCACGGGCACCGGCAAGACCGCCGCCTTCGCCCTGCCGCTGCTGCAGCGCCTGGCCGACGCCAGCCGCGCCGGGGAGCCGGCCGGGAAGGGCCCCTCGGCGCTGGTGCTGGCGCCGACGCGCGAGCTGGCGCTGCAGGTGGCGACCGCGACCGAGTCCTACGGGGCCGGGCTGGGCGTGCGCGTGCTCGCCGTGTACGGCGGCGCGCCGATCGGCGGGCAGCTGCGGGAGCTCTCGCGCGGGGTCGACGTCGTCGTCGGCACCCCGGGGCGGGTCCTGGACCACCTCTCGCGCGGCAGCCTGGACCTCTCGGGCGTGCGCACCGTGGTGCTCGACGAGGCCGACGAGATGCTCGACGCGGGCTTCCAGGAGGAGATCGAGGGCATCCTCGAGAAGGCCCCGCGCGAGCGGCAGACGGTGCTCTTCAGCGCCACCATGGCCGGGCGCATCGAGCGCATCGCCCGCACCCACCAGACCGACCCGGTGCGGGTGGTGCTGCAGCGCGAGGTGCCCGAGGGCGGTGCGCCGCTGGTGGAGCAGCGCGCCCACGTGGTGCAGCGGGCGTGGAAGCTGCCGGCGCTGCGCCGCGTGCTCGACGTCGAGGCCCCGGCGGCCGCGATCATCTTCTGCCGCAGCCGCGGCGAGGTCGACGAGCTCACCGAGGCCCTCAACGGCCGCGGCATGCGCGCCGAGGCGCTGCACGGCGGCATGAGCCAGGACCAGCGCGACAGGGTCATGGGCCGGCTGCGCGCCGGGGTGGCCCAGCTGCTGGTGGCCACCGACGTCGCCGCCCGCGGCCTGGACGTGGAGCAGCTGACCCACGTCATCAACTACGACGTGCCCGCCTCCTCCGAGGCGTACGTGCACCGCATCGGCCGCGTGGGCCGCGGCGGGCGCTCCGGGGTGGCCATCACCATCGCCGAGCCCCGCGAGGCGCGCTACATCTCCGGGCTGGAGCGGGCCTCGCGCGGCTCCATCGCCGTCCTGCCGGTGCCCACCGCGGCCGTGCTGCGCGAGCGGCGGGCGCAGCGGACCGCCGCGGCCCTGGAGTCCGCCGACGTCGACGGCGCCGCCCGCGAGCTCGCCGCGCAGCTCACCGCCGAGCGCGACCCCGCCGAGGTGCTGGCCGCCGCCCTGGTGCTGCTGGCCGAGGCCAGGGGCGAGCGCGCCGAGGAGCCTGACGTGCCCGACGCCTCCGCCGGGCGCCCGCTGCGCTCCGGCCCGCGCGCCGGCGCCGAGCGGGCCGAGCGCTCCAGCCGGCCGGTCGGCGGCGCCCGCGGCGAGGGCCGGCGCCTGCCGCACGGCCGCGAGGTGGGGCCGGTGCGCGGCGGGCGCAAGCCGCGCCTGGGCGGGGAGGTCTCCCGGGTGTGGGTGGGCCTGGGCCGCCAGGCCGGGGTGCGCCCGCAGGACCTGGTGGGCGCGGTGACCGGGGAGACGCGCCTGGACGGCGGGGAGGTCGGCGCCATCCAGGTGCACGAGCGCTACAGCCTCGTCGAGGTGCCCTCGGGCTCCGTCGACGACGTGGTGCAGGGCCTTCAGGGCGGGCTCATCCGCGGGCGGAAGGTGCGCGTGCGCCCCGAGCGCTTCTGACGCGCCGGCCGGTGGGGCGGGGCTACGGGGAGGTCGGCGCGCTGGTGAGCACCGGCTGGATCACCGGCACGACGTAGCCCTGCAGCGGCGAGAAGGCCACCACGAGCACGAGCGCCGCGACGCCGAACATCGTGGCCAGCACGTGCTCGGGCTTCGCGCCGGTCTTGAACAGGCTGGCGCTCAGGCGCGCCGAGTGGCCGCCCACCCACGTCAGGGGCACGGGCACGCCGCCCACGGTCAGCCAGTCGCCGAGGATGTGGACGACGACGCCGCCGGCCACCGCGTACGGCAGCCACTCCAGGGCGTGGTTGGCGGTGCCGGTGACCCACCACGCGCCCACCACGGAGATCAGCAGGTTGCCGACCACCGTCTGCTCCACCTTGCCGGGGATGACGACGTGCAGGGCCTGCAGCGCCAGCCCGATGCCGAGGGCGACCACGGCCATCGACGCCCACGGGTTGCTGGCCGCGAGCACCGTCAGCAGCCCGAAGATCGCGGGGGCCAGCAGCAGGTCGTGGGTGCCCTGGCGGTGGCCGCCGGCGATCCTGCCGACCACGCTGGCGAGCGTGGTGGTGATCGGGCCCCACATGCGGGCGACCGTGGAGCCGGTGGCGCTGGGCATCACGCCGCGCCAGTGGATCCCGCCCTGGTCCAGGTCGGGCAGCATCGCGAAGCCGCCCCAGGCGGCCACCCAGGCGACCTGCTCGACGGGCCCGCTGACGCCGGCCTGCGCGGCCCACGGCAGCGTGGCCGCGCCGGCGGCCAGCCCTGACATCGCGTGCGAGTGACCCAGCACCCGTCTCGCCCCCCAGCTGCGCTCTCCGGGCGACCCCGTGGCACCCGGTCACACGCTAGTCACCGACGGTCGCCGGTGCGGTGTCGCCGCGCCGCGGTGATCGCCGTCCGGCCCTCCGTCGTGGCCTCCACGAGGTTCGTGCGAGCCCGTCGCGCGGGTCAGGCGCCGATGCGCCGGAACCCTGCCGCCAGGTGCCGGAACCCCGTCACCAGGTGTCGGAACCGGGGCCCGGTTCCGACACGTCCTGCCGGGGTTCCGACACCGAGGGCCCGAGTCCTGCTGCCGCGTACGCAGCGCGGCGTACGGGCGGCTCCGCTCCCAGGACGACGACGGCGGGCGCCCGCGCTGGCTAGCGTCGGGCGGTGACCCCAGCGAGCCCGCCCTCCGCGAGCCAGCCGAGCGCGGCGCGTGAGGTCTCGCCGGGCGCCGCGCGCCGCGTCCGGCTGCGCCTGGTCGCGCCGGTGGTCGCGACGGCCTTCGTCCAGGTGGCCGGCTCCCGCGTCGCCGCGCTCGCCAGCGGCGCCGACCTGCGGTCTCTGGGCCCCTGGGTGCCCCTGCTGCTCGTCGGCCCCGCCGCCCTCCTGCTGAGGCGGCGCCACCCCCACCTCGTCCAGGGCGCCGCGGCGCTGGCGCTGCTGGTGTGGGTCGCGGGCACGCGCGTCAGCGGGCCGGTGTGGCTGTCGCTGGCCGTGGCCACCGTCAGCGCCGTCGCCGGCTCGGCGCCCGGCCGTGACGGCGCCCGCCGGCGCGCCACCGCGTACGCCGTGCTGGGCGCGGCGTGGGCGGTGGTCTCGGTCGGGCTGCCGCTGTGGGGGCGCCTGCAGCTGCCGTGGTCGGTCGCCGTGGGGTCGCTGGCGTGGGTGCTCGCCGTCGTCGCGGTGGCCGAGGGGGTGCGCGCCCGCCGCGCCGCGGCGGCCGACCGCCGCCGGCAGGCCGAGCAGGAGGCCGTCGCCCGCGAGCAGGAGCGCCACCGGCGCGCCAGCGACGAGCGCCTCGCCGTGGCCCGTGAGCTGCACGACGTCATCGGCCACAGCCTCTCCATGATCACCGTGCAGTCCGGTGTGGCCCTCGAGCTCATGGACGACCGCCCCGAGGTCGCCCGCGAGGCGCTCACGGCCATCCGCGCCGCCAGCCGCGACGCCCTCGTGGAGGTGAACGGCGTGCTCGCCTCCCTGCGCGGAGGCGACGCCGACGCACCGCGCCAGCCTCGCGCGCCCGCCCCCACCGTCGCCGACCTCGACGCCCTGCTCGCCCGTCCCCGCGACGCCGGCCTGCGCGTCGAGGCGCGCGCCGAGGGCGACCTCACAGGCCTGCCGGTGGCGGTGGACCTGGCCGCGGCGCGCATCGTGCAGGAGGCGCTGACCAACGTCGCCCGCCACGCCGGCGGGTCCCCGGCCCGGGTGCTGCTGCGCCGCACGCCGGACCTGCTCGTCGTCGTCGTCGACGACGACGGGCCCGCTGCCCCCGCCCCGGCGCCGAGCGGAGGCGGCGGCCTGCCGGGCATGGCCGAGCGCGCCGCTGCGCTCGGCGGCCGCCTGACCGCCGGGCCCCGCGACCCGGCGGAGGGCGGGGGCTGGTGCGTGCGGGCCGAGCTGCCGCTGGCCCGCGCGACCACCGGCACCACGGCCGGCACCGGGCGGCAGCCGTGAGCGTGCGCGTGCTCGTCGTCGACGACCAGCAGCTGGTCCGCGCCGGCTTCGCGGCCCTGCTCGACGCGCAGGACGGCATCGAGGTGGTGGGGCAGGCCGACGACGGCGAGCAGGCGCTCGCGGCGGCCCGCGCGCTGCTCCCCGACGTCGTCCTCATGGACGTCCGGATGCCGCGCCTGGACGGCATCGAGGCCACGCGGCGCATCACCGCGGACCCCGAGCTGGACGGGGTGCGCGTCGTCGTCCTGACGACCTTCGAGCTGGACGAGCACGTCTTCGACGCGCTGCGCGCGGGTGCCACGGGCTTCCTGGTCAAGCACACCGAGCCGGCCGAGCTGGTCCGCGCCGTGCGGGTGGCCGCCGCCGGCGAGGCGCTGCTCAGCCCCGGGGCGACGCGGCGGCTGGTGGCGGAGTTCGCCGCCCGCTCCACCGCCCCGCCGGCCGGTGCGGGGGAGCGCGCGGCGTCGCTCGACGTCCTCACCGCCCGGGAGCGGGAGGTCATGGCGCTCGTGGCCGAGGGCCTGTCCAACGAGGAGGTCGCCGAGCGGCTCGTGCTGAGCCCAGCCACCGCGCGCACGCACGTGGGGCGCGTGCTCGCCAAGCTCGGGGCGCGGGACAGGACGCAGCTGGTGGTGCTCGCCTACGAGACCGGGCTGGTGCGGCCCGGCTGGCGGGGCTGACCCGGACGGGCGCAGCCTCCCACCTGACGCCCGGCGCCGCGGAGCCACCCGCGCGGGTCCGGCGCGTCGGAGGACCGGCCCCTTGCGGGTGCTCGACCGGTCACGCCCGTGGGGCGCATCCTCCGGTGCGGCGCCGCGGCAGGTGGCGCGGCAGCGGGTCAGCAGCCGGGACCGCGGGCGACGCGGTGCGCGCGTACGCACGCAGGCGCAGCCGCGGTGACGCACGCAGGCCGATGCGGCGGGCGGGGTCGGCGGGGCACCGTCGACGGCATGGACTCACTGCTCACCCACCCGTTCACCGCCTCCCTCACCTCGGTGGCGGCCAGCACCGCCACCGACCCGCGCTGGGGCCCCGGCCCGTGGCACGGCGGCGGGCCGGGCCCCTGGGTGCTCGTGCCGCTGCTGTTCTGGGTGCTCGTCATCGGCGCCGTCGTCTTCACCGTGCGGCGCCGCCGCTCGCGCAGCGCCGAGCAGGTGCTGCGGGAGGCCTACGCCCGCGGCGACGTCGACGAGGAGGGCTACCGCGCCCGCCTCGCCGTGCTGCGGAGCACGCGGCGGTGACCGCGGCCGGCCCGCGGGCCGGTGGTCATCGCGCGCCACCCGGAGGTGCAGAACAGGGGCGTCCCGGTCACCGGGACGCCCCTGTTCTGCACCTGTCGACCCCTGACCCCCGCCGCCGCCGGGGGAGTGGGGTCAGCGGGGGGCCGCGGGGGCCTCGTCGGCCAGGCGGTCGAGGTCGAGGCCCTCGCCGGCGGGCTCGGGCACGGCGAGCTCCTCCTCGCCGGTCTCGCCGTGTGCGGCCGGAGCGGCGGCCTCGGCGCGGGCGAGCACCCGGTGCCCGGTCGCCAGGACGACGATCGCCACGAGGAAGGAGGCGGCGCCCACCCAGAACGGCAGCCCGAAGCCGCTGGCCGCGGCCAGCTTCCCGGCGACGAACGGCGCGAGCCCGCCGCCGATGAACCGCAGGAACCCGTAGGCGGAGGAGGCGACGGGCCGCTCCACCGGGGACACGAGCATGACCGCCTGGGTCATGAGGGTGTTGTTGACGCCGATGAAGGCGCCGGTGGCGATGGTCGCCGCGATGACCACCCGCGGGTGGTCGACGCCGGCCGCGATGACCCCGAGCAGCACGGCCAGCCCGGCGAAGACGGCGTACATGGTGGGCGCGGTGCCGAACCGGGCCTGCAGGCGCGGGGCCACCCAGACGCTGAAGGCGGCGACGAGCAGGCCCCAGCCGAAGAAGACCCAGCCGAGCTGGTGCACGCCCAGCTCCATCGGGTACGGCGCGTAGCCGAGCAGCGTGAAGAAGCCCCAGTTGTAGGCCAGCGCGGCCAGCGCCATGGTCAGCAGCGAGCGGTGGCGCAGCGCCTTGAGCGAGGCGAGGAACGGCGTGGGGTGCGCCGGCCGCGGCGTGGACGGCACGAGCAGCGCGGTGGCCACGAGGGCGACGAGCATGAGCACCGAGACGCCGAAGAACGGGCCGCGCCAGGAGATGCCGCCCAGCAGGCCGCCGACCAGCGGGCCGACGGCGATGCCCAGGCCGAGCGCGGCCTCGTAGAGGATGATCGCGCCGGCGAAGCCGCCGGTGGCGCTGGCCACGATGACGGCCAGCGAGGTGGCGATGAAGAGGGCGTTGCCCAGGCCCCAGCCGGCGCGGAAGCCGACGATGCCGTCCACGCCACCGCTGAGGCCGGCGAGCCCGGCGAAGACCACGATGACCGCCAGCCCGGCGATGAGGGTCTTCTTGGCCCCGATGCGGCTGGAGACCGCGCCGACGAAGAGCATCGCGACGGCCGTCACCACGAGGTAGCTGGTGAACAGCAGGGAGACCTGCCCGGGCGTGGCGCCCAGCTCGTCCTTGATGACGGGCAGGATCGGGTCGACCAGGCCGATGCCCATGAACGAGATGACGCAGGCGAAGGCGACGGCCCAGACGGCGCGCGGCTGGCGGAGCGTGTCGCGCATCGACGTGGGGGCGTGGGAGCTCACGGGAGCGGGTCCTTCCGGGGGGTTCGGGGGCGTGGGCGTCCGAGGTGGAGCGCTCAGGGGTGCGCGGGGACGGCCCGGCGGGCGAGCGCCGCCTGCGCGAGGCGCGCCAGGGCAGGGGTGGCGGACAGCAGCAGCTCGGCGTCGCCGGGGGGCGCGGCCTGCAGCAGGTCGGCCAGCGCTGCCGCGCGGGCGGCGCGGCGCGCGCCGACCAGCTCGCGGCCCGCGTCGGTGAGGACGACGACGAGGGCCCGCCCGTCCTGCGGGTGGGCGGTGCGGGCCACGAGGCCATCGCGCTCGAGGCGGGCGACCATCTGGCTCATCGCGGGCTGGCTGACGCCCTCGGCGGCGGCCAGCGCCGAGACGCCGGAGCCGCCGTCGCGGGCGAGCCGCGCCAGCAGGGTGGTGGCGGCCAGGCTGAGGTCACCGGGGGGTGCCAGGCGGCGGGCCCAGCTGAGCAGGTCCTCCAGCGCCGCGGAGAAGTCGGTTGCTGCAGGCACCCACCATGTGTATCACGCGCTTATGCACCTGTCGACCCGCGGGCTCCGCGAGGTCGGCGAGACGCGTCGGCCGCGACGAGTTCGGCGAGCCTCCCACGAAGAGGGGGCCCGACGGCCTAGCGTCTGAGCACGGACCGCAGGACCCGAGGAGGCCGCCGTGCCCGACCCGACCACTCCCGCACCCCGCTCCGGAGACCCGGCGCGGATCACGTGCTCGTGCCCGGTCTGCGGGGCCATGACCCTGCCGGCCGACAGCTTCGACCTGGTGGTGTGCGCCTCCGACGCGGCGCGCAGCTTCTACCAGTTCACCTGCCCCAAGTGCTCCGGCCTGGTCACCAAGCAGGCCTCCGAGCGCGTCGTGACGGGCCTGTCGGCCCGCGGCGTGCGGGTGGCGAGCCTTCCCCTGGAGGCGCTCGAGGAGCACGCCGGGCCCGCGCTGACCATGGACGACCTGCTCGACCTGTCCATCGGGCTGTCCAACCCCGACGCGGTGGCGGCGGCGCTGTCCGCTGCCGGCTGACGGGCGCGCCACCGACCCGCGGCCGCGACCGCGCAGGAGACCCGCACCCAGGACCACCGGGTGCGGGTCTCACGCGTCACCGCCCGCCCGCCGGTCCTCGCGCGCGCGGCACCTCCTGCCGCCAGCATGGCGGCGTGCACGACGACGACGAGGCGTGGCGCGACGAGCGCGGCGAGAGCCAGCTGGCCCAGCTGGACCGGCACTGGGCCGAGCTGCTGCAGGAGCTGCGCGTCGTGCAGACCGGCGTGCAGGTGCTCACCGGCTTCCTCCTGACCCTGCCCTTCCAGCCCCGCTTCGCGCAGGCCCCGACCTGGCAGGTGGTCGTCTACCTCGTCGCCGTCGGGCTCGCGGTGCTGGCCACCGCCCTGTTCGCCGCGCCGGTCAGCGTGCACCGGGCGGTGTTCCGCCGGCGGGCCCGCGCGGAGCTCGTGCTGGTGGGGCACCGCTGCGCGGTGGCGGGCCTGGCGTGCCTGGCGGGGGCGCTGGCCGCCGTCGTCCTGCTCGTCGTCGCGGTGCTGCTGGGCGGCGCTGCGGGCCTGGTCGCGGGGGGCGCCGCCGTCGTCGTCTTCGCCCTCCTGTGGGGCCTGGTGCCGCTCACCCTGCGCCGGCGGGCCCTGCGCGCCGCGGCGGCACCGCCTCAGACCGCCGCCTGACCGGGCACCCCACCGGGCACCCCACCGGACACCTCACCGGGCGGTCCACCGGCGGCCACCTGGACGCGGTTCTTGCCCCCGCGCTTGGCGGCGTACATCGCCCGGTCCGCGCGGCGCAGGAGCTCGTCGACGCTGGCGCCCCCGCGCGCGTCGGCGACGCCGATGCTCGCGCCCACGGAGAAGGCCCGGCCGTCGACGACCACGGGGTGGGCCACCGCCATCAGCAGGCGGGGGGCGATGGTCGCGCCGACGTCCTCGCTGCTCGAGCCGCTGCAGACGACGGCGAACTCGTCACCGCCCAAGCGCGCGACGAGGTCCCGCGGGCGCACGCTGGCCCGCAGGCGCTGGGCGACCTGGCACAGCAGGTCGTCGCCGACCTCGTGCCCGGCGGAGTCGTTGACGGCCTTGAAGCCGTCGAGGTCCAGGAGCACCAGCGCGACCGGCGCCGCGCCGGGCTCCGCCTGCCGGGCCGGTTCCAGCAGCGAGCGCAGGCGCTGCACGAGCAGCCGGCGGTTGGCCAGGCCGGTCAGCGCGTCGTGCGTGGCCTGGTGCTCGAGCTGCCGCTGGGTCGCCAGGCGCTCGCCGATGTCCGAGGCGATGCCGACGAAGCCGGAGACGCCGCCCTCGCCGTCCCGCATCGCGGTGACGGTCAGCTCCACGGGCACCAGGGCGCCGTCACGGCGCCGGTAGCTCAGCTGCCGGGTGCAGTGGCCCTCGGCGCGGACCACCTCCGCCATGGCCACCAGCCCCTCGTGCACGACGTCCGTGGCCGAGGGCGCCGCGTCCCCGGGTCCGGACGGCGCCGCCGACCCCGCTGACCCTGCCGATCCCGCGAAGTCCGCGGGGTGGTGCAGCAGGGAGACGTCGGTGCCCACCACCTCGGCGGCGGACCAGCCCAGCATCTGCTCGGCGCCGACGTTGAACAGGGTGATGAGCCCCTCGACGTCCGTCGCGATGACCGACTGCCGCGTCGCCGAGGCGAGCACGGCGTCGAGCAGGTCGCGGGTGCGGGTGATCTGCTCGGTCGCGGTGCGCTCCGCCGTCACGTCCCGGTAGGCCACCACCACCCCGCCCGACCGGCCCGCCTCCCCGCCCGCCGGCAGCCGGCGGGCGCTGACGGACAGGACCAGCCCCTCGGGGTGCTCAGGGGTGCGCATCCGCAGGTCCTGGGCCTCCACGTCCTGCCCGCGCAGGGCGCGCACCACCGGGACCTCCTCGTGCGGCAGCGGGCTGCCGTCCACCCGGTGCAGGGTGGCGTCGGTGGGCCACAGCGCCTGCCCGGTCCCCGCCTCGGCGACGGCCGGCTGGCGCCCGGCCCAGGCGTTGCGCAGGACGAGCGCGCCCTCGGCGTCGACCACCGTCAGGCCGTCGGAGACGGTGTCCAGCACGGTGCGCAGCAGGTCCGCCTGCTGCTGGGCCCGGTCGGCCTCCTCCTGGGCCCGCTCCTCGGCGCGACGGGTCGCCGCCAGGGCGGCCTGCGTGCTGCGGACCAGCTCGTCGCGCGCGTCGCGGTGGGTGGCGAGCAGCAGGCTGCTGCAGGACAGGAAGAGCATGAACAGCTGCGCGACCAGCAGGTCCAGGTCCGCGGCGGCGGGCGCGGCCTCGACGGCGGAGAAGGCGCCGCGCCCGCTGGTGGTCGCCGCCACCACGACGACGGTGGCCACGAGGTTGCCGACCGTGACGACCAGCCGGGAGCGCGTCATGGCACTCCAGGCGTGCAGGGGCAGCACGACGAACGCGAGCGGCAGGCCGGAGGTCCAGCCGAACGCCGCCGCGTACGCGGTCACGGCCAGCACGGCCACCAGCGCGCGCTGGCGCCAGCCGACGTCCTGCACCGGCCTGGTCCGCGTGCCGGTGAGCCGCTCGGCGACGCAGCCGACGAGGGGGACCAGGACGACGATGCTCGTGGTGTTGCGCACCAGGAGCGAGACCAGCGCGAGCGGCTCACCCGCGCTGAGCCCCAGGGCGGCCCTGCCCGCCTCGATGACGACGGCGGCCGCCGCCGAGGAGGCGAGCGCGACCACCAGGAGGTCGCGCAGGTCCCGGGGCGTCCGCACCGGCCGGACCGCGGGCGAGGCCCACCAGCCCCTGCCGGCCCCCGGGGCCAGCAGCCTGCCGACCCGGCAGGCCACCACGGCCTGGGCGAGGTTGGCCAGGGCGAAGACCACGGCCAGGTCCGGCGGAGCGCCGGTGACGAGGTTGCCCGCCGCCACCGTGGCGGGGATGAGGGCGCAGGCGGCGACGACCCGGGCGCGGCTGCGAGCGGTGACCAGCCAGACGACCTCGACGGCGGCCGCCGGCCACACCAGCGTGAGGCTGCTGCCCTCGGGGCGCAGCACCCGCGCCAGCAGCACCGTCGCCAGCAGCAGCGCCGACATCCCGACCGCCTGCCCCACGGCCCGCACGGGTGGCGCGCCGAGCAGCGCCAGGGCGCCGGTGGTGCTGCTCGGCGGCGTCCCCGGGGACCTGAAGATCATCACGACGGCACCAACGGCAGCGGCGGCCTCCCACTTGAGGGCTCTGCGCGCCGGTCTTCGCCACCGGCGCGACCAGCCTCCCCGGGCGTGCCCGCGGTTCGTGGGCGCCAGCGGGGCCACGGGCGTGGGCGAGCCGCTGGCAGCGAGCTGTCAGGCGTCGTCGTGGACGACCGCCACGGGACCGTGCGCGTGGTGGATGACCGGCCGGCTGACCGAGCCGAGCAGCAGGCCTCGGAACCCGCCGGAGCCCCGCGAGCCCACCACCAGCAGCTCAGCGCCCTCGGCCGCCCTCAGCAGCGCCGTGGCGGGGTGCTCCCTGACCAGCCGCTGGTGGACCACCACGCCCGGGTGGGCGCGCTGGGCCTCGGCGACCGCCTCCTGCAGCAGCGCCCGCTGGGCCTGCTCGAGGGCGACCAGCTGCGCGTGCGCCGGGCCGTGCTGGGTGGAGCCCCACAGCGACGGCGGCTGCCAGGCGCGGACCGCGGTGACCTCCGCGCCGCGCACGGCCGCCGCCTCCAGGGCGAAGCGCAGGGCGCCCCGGGCCGCTGGGGAGCTGTCCGCGCCGACCACCACGCCGCGCGGCGGGGTGGTGAGCCCCTCCTTCGGAGGCCTCACCACGACCACCGGGCAGCGGGCGTGCACCGCGACCTGGGCGCTGGTCGAGCCGAGCAGCATGCCGGCGAACGCTCCGTGCCCCCGCGAGCCCACCACCACGAGCCGGGCCGCGCTGCTCTCCTCCAGCAGGACGGGCACGGCGGAGGCCCAGTCGTGCACGGCCCGCGTCACCTCCAGGCCGGGGTGGTGCGCGTGCAGGTGCGCCGCGGCCTGGTCGGCCAGCTGCTCGCCCAGCCGGCGCAGGTCCGGTGGGGCGAGCAGGGCCCCGGCCGCCTCGGGGCTCGCCACGGGGTGCCAGTCGACGCAGACCACCACGCGCAGGGGGGCCCCGAGCCGCTCGGCCTCCTGCGCGGCCCAGTCGAGGGCCCGCACGGCCCCCTGCGACCCGTCGTAGGCGATGACCAGGTGGCGCCGGCCCGGGGGTGGCGGGTCGGGGCGGTGGCGGACGTCGCTGTCGTGCTCCGAGGTGGTCACGCTGGGCCTCCCTCCAGGGCGGCCGGGCTCCGTCACCCGGTCGGGGGACTGGAGGCTACGACGGTGCACGGGCCGGTGGAAGGGCCCAACGGCCCGCCCAGGGCCGTCCGGGTCGTGCGGGCCGGCGCCGCCCGCACGGACCGCGCCGCCACCGCGCCTCCCGCCGCGCCGGGGAGGTGGGCCCCGTCGGCCCCTGGCGCGGGTGCTAACCTCGAGCCGCACTCGTCCGGGTGGCGGAATAGGCAGACGCGCTAGCTTGAGGTGCTAGTGCCCGTACAGGGCGTGGGGGTTCAAGTCCCCCCTCGGACACCACGTGATGGACCCCGGGTCGGCGGTGATGACGCCGGGCCCTGACGGAGACCGAGCCCGGCGCGGCCGTGCGATCCAGGGCACCGCGGTGGCCGACCTCGGAAGACCGCGGACCACGCCGTGGACGTCGGGCGGGTGAGGACTACCGCCGCCGGCCTCGCGGCGGGAGCATGAGCCGTGGCGCGGATCCGGCCGCAGGAGACGTGCTGGGACTGCCTGCACGTGTACGCGGAGCACCGGCACGACGGCTCCGGCAGTGACTGCACCCGGTGTCCCTGCCCGGGCTACGTCCGCGCCGACCACCCCTGGCGCCTGAGGCTCCTCCTGTGGCTCGACAGGTGGTCGACGGGTGGGCGATGAGCCCCACTCCGCTCACAGCCCTCTCGGGTCCGGCTCGCGGGGCGCCGCGACCGACCCCCTCGGCCGCCCTGCGTCCGGCGAGCCGGGAGCAGGCCCACGACCTGCTGCGCTGGCTCCTCGGCGCCCGTCAGGGCCCTCCTCGTCGTCCAGCGGTCCCTCCCCTCGGACCGCGTCCAGCACTGCTCGCGCTGCGTGACCGCTCTGCGCCTTCCGGGCTGGTCGGGGAGGACACGTCCTGATCGCCCCATCTGCGGCGCCGCCGGCTCCGAACCTCCTCCATGCACGCACGACGCCCCCTCCGCCGCGGAGCGGCAGCCGCGACCGCGCTGGTCTCCGCCCTGCTCCTGGTCCCCGCGGGTGCTGCAGCGGCCTCCGGCCCTGGCGCTCCCGCGGTGGAGGGTCCGGCCTGGGTGCGTGCCGCGCACCTGGTGCCGGACCTGCCCCAGATGGACATCGACCTCGTCCCGCGCGGAGCGCAGGGCGCAGTGGCGGTGGACGGCGCTGGCTACGGCGACGTGTCGACCTACGCGCAGGTCGCGCCCGGGGCGTACGACGTGGGCGTCCGCCCCGCCGGGTCCTCCGCCGCCACGGCCCCGGTGCTGAGCTCGACCCTGCAGGCCGAGCCCGGCCGCGCGTACACGGTGGTGGCGCTCGGCACCGCAGCGGACGCCCGTCTCGTGCCGCTCGAGGACGACCTCACGCCGCCGTCCGCGGGGCAGGCGAGGGTGCGGGTGCTCTCGGCCGCCAGCTCCGCGTCCGCCGTGGACGTCTCCGCCGTGGAAGGACCCGCCATCGTCCGCGGCGCTCCCTTCGCCGCCTCCACCAGCTACACCGACGTGCCTGCCGGCCGCTGGACGCTGCGCGCGCAGCCCGTCGCCGGCGGCAGCGCTACATCCACCGCTGGCACTGCGGACGTGGTCCTGGAGGCAGGCAGCACGTACACGCTGGCCGTCACCGACGGGCGCGACGGGGCGTCGGCGCTGGCCGTCACCCCGGTCGCGGACGCCAGCGGTGGTGCCGGGGGAGTGCTGCCCGCCGGCGGCGCAGCCACCGGCGGGGGCGGGGCAGCTGACTCCCTCGAGCGCAGCGCTCCGGAGCCTGCTCCGGCCGCAGCGCTGCTGGCAGGCACCTCGGTCGCGACGGCAGCCGCCGGGGTGCTGCTGGCCGGGGCGCGGAGCCGCCGGGCGCGCCCGTGAGCCGAGCGCACGGACTCGCGGCGCTCGCCGCCGGGGCGGCCTCGCTGGTGCTGGGTGCGGGCGCGCTGGCGCTGGCAGCGGCTCCGTCGCCCACGACGGGCACCACCGGCGCCCCGGGCCCTGCTGCCGCGGTGGCCCCGTCCGCGGCCCCGTCCGCGGCCACGGCCGCCTCCGCGGCCCCCGCGGTGACGCGGGAGGGGTTCGCCCCGTCCCTCGCCACCGGTGCCGAGGGCGCGACCGCTGGGCGCACGCCCGTGCCGGTGGGAGTCTCGGTGCCGCGCATCGGCGTCGCCTCGGGGCTGCTGCCGCTGGGCATCGCCGCTGACGGCGCGCTGCAGGTGCCCGACCTCGGTGATGCCCAGAGCGCGGGGTGGCTCACCACCAGCGCTGTCCCGGGTCGACCGGGACCGAGCGTCATCGCCGGCCACGTCGACTCGAGGAGCGGCCCGGCGGTGTTCTTCCGGCTCCACGAGCTGGAGGCCGGCGACCAGGTGGACGTCCAGCTGGACGACGGCACGACCGTCACCTACGCGGTGGACGACGTCGTGCGCGTCAGCAAGGACGACTTCCCCACGCAGGAGGTGTACGGGCCCCGGCCGGGACCGGTGCTGCGCCTGGTGACGTGCGGCGGCGCCTTCGACAGGGCCACCGGGCACTACGAGGACAACGTCATCGTCTTCGCGAGCCTCCGGTGAGTCCTTCCGGCCCTCGCGGAGCTCGGGCGCTGCGCACGGTCCTGCTCCGCTCACCCAGGGTGAGGAGGACTGGTGTCGATCACGCCGATGCCCGTCTCCCGTCCGGGTGCGCCCGCCACCCGGTTAGGAATCCGGTCGCTCACGACGTACGGTCGCAGGGCCGCTCCAGCAGCGGTGGTGCGACGAGGCACGGGGGGTGTCCGGCGTACGAGGGGGGAAGTCCGTGCTGACGTCGATCGTGCGCGACCACAGAGCGAGGTTCGCCGTCACCGGCGTGGCCATGACCCTGCTGCACCTCGGGGTGTACCGGCTCCTGTCGGGGCACGTCATCGCTGAGGCGGCCAACGCGACGGCCTTCGTCGTCGCCACCCAGGTCAACTTCCTCGTCAGCTACCACTGGACGTGGGCCTCGCGCCGGGCAGGAGCGACCGAGCCGCTCGGGGCCGTCGCGCGGCGCGCGCTGCTCTTCAACGCCTCGGTGCTCGTCGCCTTCGGGGCCAACTCCCTCGCCTTCTGGGCGGCGCACCGCCTGCTCGGGGCCTCCGGGACCGCCAGCGTGCTGCTGGCCACCGCGGTGAGCGCCGCCGTGTCCTACCTCGTGAGCTCCCGGCTGGTCTTCGCCCGCGGCGCTCGCGCGGCCGCAGCTCCCCGGGGTGCGGTCCCGGTCGCAGGTCCGCTCGTGCTGGACGTGCCCACCGAGGTGCCCCTGCCGCAGGCGACCGCCCCGTCCGCGCTCGCCACCCCCGAGGCACCGGCCCGCGCCTGACGCGCGAGCCGGAGGTGCGACCGCGACGCGGTCCCCGCCTGCCCGCACCACCCGGAGGAGAGCCGCGGACCGGGGCGATCCGGACGCCGAGCGGCGTCGAACACCCTGTGGCCCGCACGGGACTCCTCCCACCACCTGCCACTCCTGCTGTCCGCCCTGCCCTGCCACAGGGCCCACGACCACGAGGTGATCGACGTGAGCACCACCCCGGACACCACGGCGCTGCCCGTGCGGCGCACGCCGCGCTGGACGGCCGACCTCGACGTCGTCGTCCCCGTCTGGAACGAGGAGGCCCGGCTCGGACCCACCCTGGAGGAGCTGCTGGCGCAGGTCGCCGGGCTGCCGCTGTCCGTGGTGGTGACGGTGGTCGACAACGGCTCGGTGGACCGCACCGCTGAGGTCGTCGACGCCGCCTCCGAGGTCGCACCCCGCAACGCGCGGCTGCGCCTCATCGGCTGCTCCCGCCAGGGCAAGGGCGCCGCCGTCCGCCGCGGCATGCTCGCGAGCACCGCCCGCTGGCGCGGCTTCTGCGACGCGGACCTGTCCACCCCGCCCTCGCTCATCGTCCCGGTCCTCGACCAGCTGCGGCAGGGGGACCCGGTCGTCATCGGGTCGCGGCGTGCACCGGGCGCCTCCTACGTGGTGGCGCAGCCGCTGGTCCGCCGCCTGGGCTCGCTGGCCTTCCGGGCCCTGACCCGCCCGCTGACCGGCGGCGTCGTGGACTCGCAGTGCGGGTTCAAGTTCTTCTCGGCCGAGGCCGCCGAGGCGATCTTCCCGCGGGTCACCGGGTCGGGGTTCGCCTTCGACGTGGAGGTCCTCGCGATCGCCGCTCGGCTCGGCCTCCCCGTGTGCGAGGTGCCGGTCCAGTGGACCGACGACGCGTCGGGGTCGTCCTTCAGCCTCTGGACGCACGGCCCCCGGATCCTGTCCGAGGTGCGGGCCCTGCGCTCGTCCCTGGCGCGCGTCGCGTGAGCGCGCCCCGCACCGCGCGCATCGCCGTCCTCAACTGGCGCGACCGCCGCCACCCCGCCGCAGGCGGCGCCGAGCTGTACTGCGAGCGGGTGGCCCGCGAGCTGGCCGCCGACGGCCACGCGGTCACCCTGGTGACGAGCCGCCCCGCGGGGACCCCCGCGCGCGAGGTCGTCGACGGGTACGCCGTGCGCCGCATGGGTGGCTGGATGACCGTCTACCCCCTGGCGATGGCCTGGCTGCTGCGCCACCGCCGCCAGCTGGACGGCGTCGTCGACTCGGCCAACGGCATCCCCTTCTTCAGCCCGGTCGTGGCCGGAGGCACCCCGGTGGTCCTCCTCGTGCACCACGTCCACCAGGACCTGTTCACCCGCTCCCTGCCCCGCGCGGCCGCTCGCTTCGCCGCCTGGCTGGAGGGCCCCGCCACGCGGCGCGTCTACGGGCGCCGCAACGTCGTGGTGCTCTCCCCGTCCACCCGCAAGGCCGTGCGCCGCCGCCTGCACCTGCGCGGCCCGGTGCGCGTGGTGCCCGGGGGCGCGGACACCCGGGGCATCACCGCCGCCCCAGCGCCCGGACCCCTCGTGGTGGTCGTGGGGAGGCTCTCGCCCTACAAGCGCCTGGACACGCTCCTCACCGCGGTGGCGCGCGTCGCGCCGGCACACCCCGGTCTGGAGCTGCACCTGGTCGGCGACGGCACCGACCGCCACCGCCTCGAGGACCTCGCCGCGGGACTCAGCGCGCCAGTCGTCTTCCACGGGCGGCTCTCCGACGCCGACCGCGACGACGTGCTGGCCACGGCCTGGCTCTCGGTGAGCGCCTCGGACGGCGGCGACTGGTCGCTGTCGCTGCTGGAGGCCAACGCCGCGGGCGTGCCCTCGCTGGCGCGCCGCGCCACCGGTGCCCGCGACACCGTGCGGCACGGGGAGACCGGCTGGCTGGTCGACGACACCGAGGAGTCCGGAGCCGACCCCGTCGCGGTGCTGGCCAGCGCCCTCGACCGCGCCCTGGCCGAGCTCGCCGACCCGGCCACCGCGGAGCGGCTGCGGTCCGGCGCGCGCGCGTGGGCCGGTCGCTTCACCTGGCGGCGCACCGCCGACGGGGTGCTCGCCGCCCTCGTCTCCGAGCACGAGCGCACCTCCCGCAGCTGGGGCCGCCCCGAACGGCGAGCCGCCAACGACGTCTCGGTGGTGGTGGACCTGCCGCGCGCCGTCCTGCCCGAGAGCTGGCGGCCCGGAGCCACCAGCCGCCGCGGCGACCGCTGGCTCGTCCAGGACGACCGCGTCCGGGCGCTGCTCCCCGGAGCGGACGAGGTCGACGCCCTCGGGCTGCTCAGCCGCCTGGACGTCGACGCCCACGACCCGTCGATCAGCCTGCTGGTGGCCCGGCACGCCGACGTCGTGGACCTGACCACCCCTGCGCGCTCCGCGCAGCCCCACCGACCCGGAGGCACCGATGTCGCTTGACCAGGTCGAGGGCGCCGGACCGGCGCCCTCGCAGGACGCTCCCCGAGGGCCCGAGCACGCCCCGCGCCGCTCGCGCACCCGCGGCTGGCTGACGGGAGGCGCCGTCGCCGCCGCCCTCGTGCTGGTGCTGGCCGTCGCCCTGCAGCTGACCGGCGGAGCCCGGCAGGCGGGGGAGCGCATCGTCGCCGACACCCCGATGGTCCCCTCGGAGGGCACAGCGCTGGGCGACATGTGGGCCTCGTACAAGGCTGACTTCCTGGAAGGGGGCAGCGGGCGCACCCTCGACCCCTCGCAGGGCGGGATCACCACCTCGGAGGGCCAGAGCTACACGATGATGCGCGCGGTCTGGAGCGACGACCGCGCCACCTTCGACAGCTCGTGGCAGTGGACCAAGGACAACCTCCAGCGCCCCGACCGCCTGCTGTCCTGGCGCTTCGGGCCCCGCGCCGACGGCACCTACGGGATCCAGACCGACTCCGGCGGCCAGAACGCCGCCAGCGACGCCGACGTCGACGTCGCCTTCTCCCTGCTCATGGCGTACTCGCGCTGGCAGGACGACGACTACCTCTACGACGCGCTGCCCCTCATCGACGCCGTCTGGCAGTACGAGGTGGTGGACGTCGCCGGCCGCCCGGTGCTGACCGCCAACGACCTCGAGCGCGACGACACCGCGTCGGTGCTGGTCAACCCCTCGTACTTCGCGCCCTACGCCTACCGCGCCTTCTCCCGCGTGGACCCCGGGCACGACTGGAACGGCCTGGTGGACAGCAGCTACGACGTGCTGCAGCAGGTCTCCGCCGACCCGCTGGGCGGCCAGGCCCAGGGCACCCTCGCACCGGACTGGGTGCGCCTGGACCGCACGACCGGTGAGGCCTCGGTGGCCACCGGCATCACCACGACCACCGGCAGCACCACCGACTTCGGCTTCGAGGCGCTGCGCCTGCCGTGGCGCCTGGCGCTGGACGCCCGGTGGAACGACGAGCCGCGGGCGCGTGCGCTCCTGGAGCAGCAGGCCTCCGTGCTGGGTGCGGCGTGGGAGACCGAGGGCCGCTGGGCCGCGGTCTACACCCACGCGGGGCAGCCGGCCGTCGACTACGCCTCCACCGCGATGCACGGCGGCGCCCTCGGCGCTCTGGAGCTGGCACGCCCGGTCCTGGCTCGTGAGGTGTACCGCACCGAGCTGCTGTCCCTGTACGACCCCGACACCCGCGCGGCGAAGCCCGGCCTGGGCTACTACGACGCCAACTGGGCGTGGTTCGGCATGGCGCTGCACCTCGACCAGCTCCCCGACCTCAACGACCCTCGAGGGAGGGACCTCCCGTGACCGACGCCACCCTGGACCTGCGCGAGCCGCACGAGCGCCCCGGGCGCCCGGCCGCGCAGGACCCCGACGCCGCGCCGGGCTCCCTGGCGCCCGAGGAGACGGCGTTCCTGCAGCACGTGCCGAGCCGCGTGGTCCTCACGCTGAACCTCGTCCTGGCCGCCGTCTACTTCGCCATGATCTGCTTCGCCTTCGAGCACGGGAACGCCCTGCTGTTCTGGACGCTCGCGGTCACCGAGGTGTTCCACCTCTTCCAGATCGCCAGCTACGTGCACACCGTGTGGGCCACCGACCGCGACCGCGCGTTCGACCCGGACTTCGACGGCGACGTCGACGTCTTCATCACCGTGTGCGGTGAGCCGGTCGACGTGGTCCGCCGCACGGCGCTGGCGGCGCTGGCCATGGAGCACCGCGGCGCCGTCCGCGTGCACCTGCTCAACGACGGCCTCGTGGCGCGCAAGGAGGACTGGCGCGACATCGAGGTGCTGGCCGAGGAGCTGGGCGTGGGGTGCTTCACGCGCACCACCCCCGGCGGCGCCAAGGCGGGCAACATCAACCACGCCCTCGCGCGCACCACCAGCCCCTTCGTGGTCGTGTTCGACGCCGACCACGTGCCGGCGCCCGCGTTCCTGACCGAGGTCATGGGCTACTTCACCGACGAGCGCATGGGCTTCGTGCAGACGCCGCAGTACTACGCCAACCACCGCGACAACCGGGTCACCCGCACCGCGTGGGAGCAGCAGACGCTGTTCTTCGGGCCGATCATGACCGGGAAGTCGCGCGTCGACTCCGCCTTCATGTGCGGCACCAACATGGCCATCCGCCGCACGGCCCTGGAGGAGGCCGGCGGCATGTGCGAGACGAGCATCGCCGAGGACTTCCTCACCTCGCTGCTCGTGCACGACGCGGGGTGGCGCAGCACCTACGTGCCGAAGGTGCTGGCGCAGGGGCTGGCCCCTGACGACTTCCTCAACTACTACAAGCAGCAGTTCCGGTGGACCCGCGGGAGCCTGGAGGTGGTCTTCTCCTACAACCCGCTGCTGCGGCGCGGCCTCAGCTGGGGGCAGCGGCTGCAGTACCTCTCCTCGGCCGCCTACTACCTGTCCGGCGTCGTGGTGCTCGCCTCCACGCTGCTGCCGGTCATCTACCTCTTCACCGGCCAGACCCCGATCGTCACCTCCACGATGACCCTGGCCCTGGTGTTCCTGCCCTACATCTGGCTGAACCTGTACGTGCTGCAGCGCACCAGCGCGGCCTCCTACAGCTTCCAGGCGATCTCCTTCTCGCTGTCCTCCTGGTGGCTGCAGCTCACCGCGCTCGCCTCCGTGCTCACCAAGCGGCGCACGAGCTTCGCGGTGACGAGCAAGGACGTCGGTGACGGCGGTCAGGCCAACTTCCTGCGCCTGGTGGTGCCCAACCTCGCCTACGCGGCGGTCGGTGCGCTGGCGCTGGCCGTGGGCCTGGCGCGCGAGGGCCTGTCGCCCTCCCTCATCGCCAACGCCGCCTGGCTGTGCGTGCACGTGGCCGTCTCCGTGCCGTTCGTGCTCGCGGCCGCACCGCGGCGCGCTCCCCGCCCGCAGGGCGCTTCCGACGTCGTCGACCTGCGCGAGCGCGTCCAGACGGCCAGCCCCGTCCTCGAGGAGGCCCGTTGACCAGCACCGCGCTCGGTTCGCCCGCCGGGGCGACCGCTCCGTCCGACCCGCAGGGCCGCGCCGCTCCCGGCGCGCACGTCCGGGAGCGCCCGCAGGGCGCCACCGGGCCAGCGCCGTCGGGGTGGGCGTCGGCCCGCCGGAGCGTCGTCGTCGCGGCGCGCCGCGTGGACGACGTCCTGCACCGCCGTCGCCTGTGGGTGGTCGCCGCCGTGCAGCTGCTGTGCGCCCTGGCCGTCCTGACCGTCTCCCGCCTGTGGCTCGCCGACCAGAGCCTGCGCCTTGACGAGTCGCAGAGCATGCAGCAGACCGACCGCAGCTACGGGGCGATGCTCAAGGAGGTGGCGCAGGACGTCCACGTCCCGGGACACCACCTGCTCCTGCGCACCTGGCGCCTGGCCTTCGGAGGCGACGTCGAGACCGCCCGCGCGCTGTCGCTGGTGTTCTTCCTGGCCAGCCTGCCGGTGCTCTACCTGGTGGCCCGCCGGGTGCTGCGCACCCGCTGGGCGCTGCTGGCCGTGGCGCTGTTCGCCCTGTCGCCGTTCATGAACTGGTACGGCAACGAGGCGCGCATGTACACGATGCTCGTCTTCGCCACCCTGCTCAGCCAGCTCTTCCTCCTGCGGGTCCTGCGGCGGGGCAGCGCGGGTGACTGGACCGGCTTCGCGCTGACGGCGGTGGCCGGCGCCTACACGCACTACTTCTTCCTCTTCGTGCTCGTGGCGCAGGGCCTGGTCTTCCTCCTGGTCTCCTCGCGCGAGCGCTGGCGCGGCCTGGGGCGGATGGCGGGCACCGCGGTGCTCGTCGCCCTCGCCCTGCTGCCGTGGCTGGCCTACTTCCGCGCCGAGGGCTCGGCCTCCGGCACGCGGCCCCAGCTGCCCTCGCCGTCGTCGGTGGACTTCACCAACGTCTACTCGCAGTTCCTCGGCGGCTTCCTGCCCGACAGCGCCAACTCCGCGCTCGTGGCCACCTGGCCCCTGCTCATGCTCGCCGCGCTGCTGGTGGTGCGGGTCGCTCGCCGTCCGGACCGCGAGCTGTGGGCCGTGGTGGCCGCTGCGTTCGGTCCCGTGCTGCTGGCGTTCGTGCTCAGCCACCTCATCTCGCCGTTCTTCCTGTCGCGGTACATGATCGCCGCGCTGCCCGCGGTGGTGCTCCTCGTGGTGGCCTTCGTCGCGGCCATGCGCCCCCGCTTCGCGGTGGTCTCCGCCGCGGTCGTGCTGGCCCTGACGGCCACGGCCACCGTCGCCGAGGCCGTGCGCACCGACGTGCCGGTGAAGGAGGACTACCGCGGCGCGGCTGAGCTGCTGAGCGAGAAGGCAGGTCCCTCCGACCTCGTGGTGGTGTCCTCGCCGTTCACCATCTGGCCGTTCGAGAAGTACTACGACGGCGACGCGAAGGTGGTCACGCTGCCCGAGTGGGACCGGCGTGGGGGCATCCCCGCCTTCGACCCGGCCGCCCTGCCCGACCAGGTCGACGCCCTCGCATCCGGCCACCAGCGGGTCTACCTGCTGCTCAGCTACGACCAGGGGTACGAGGCCGACATCGCCGACTTCTTCCAGCGGAACTACGCGAAGGTCTACGAGGAGGACCTCACGCCCGGCATGGAGGTCGTCGGCTACCGGGTCGGGTACGACCAGCTCGAGCCGGTGGGCGGGCTGCAGCTGACCCAGCCCCTGACGCAGGTGGTCGGCCCGGCCGTCGTGCGCGGTGGTCGGGGCTGATGCTGGACGCCCGCGGAGGAGCGACGAGCGGTGGCGGGGACGGGGCCGCCGTCCCCGCACCGGCGGCGCGACCGGAGCCGGCGGCCGTGCGGGTGCTCGCCGCGACCGGTGAGGGGCGGTCGGGCCAGCTCGGCGCCTCGCTCTCGCGCCTCCGCGCCCAGCACCTACCGTCGGACCGTGGTGGACGACGCCGGAGACGACACCGGACCTGACCGCGCCCCCGACGTCGACGTGGTCCTGCTGGGGGCCACCGGCTTCACCGGGCGCCTCGCCGCGCAGCGCCTGGCGGTGCTGCAGCAGCGCGCCCTCGCCGGCGGGGACCCCTTCCCGGTGTGGGCGGTCGCCGGCCGCGACCGCGGGAGGCTGGAGCAGCTGGTCGCCTCGCTGCCCGGTGGCGGCCCACCCCCCGTCGTCATCGGCGACGTCGACGTCCACGACGACGCCTCGCTGGGGCGGCTCGCCGCTCGCAGCCGGGTGCTGCTCAACGCGGTCGGGCCCTACACCGCCACGGCGCAGGCCGTCGTCGGCGCGTGCGTGGCCGCGGGGACCCACTGCGCGGACCTCTCCGGTGAGCTGCCCCTGCTGCGCCGGGTCGTCGGGGCCTTCCACGACGCCGCCCGCGCCGCCGGCTGCCAGGTGGTGCAGCTGGCCGGCTGGGAGGCGCTGCCGCCCGACGTCGCCGGGCTCCACGCCTGCCGCGCGGCGGTGGGGGCGGGCCCGGGGGAGTGGGGGCCGGGAGCCGGTGCGCCGGTCGACCGGCTCGACCTCAGCGTGCGCTTCCACGCGGTGCCCCGCGGCGTGCGCTCGCTGGCCGACGCGGTCTCGGCCGGGACGCTGGCCAGCGTCGTGGAGGTCCTCACCGACCCCGGCGCCGGGGTGGTCGGTGACCCGGCGGCCCTGCTGCCCTCCGACGACGCCGCCGGTGCTGCCGCGGTGCGCCGGGCCAGCCCGCTGCGCGTGCGCCCCCACACCGCCGCCGGGCGGTTGCTGGGGCCGGTCGTGCCCGTCGCCTTCCTCGACCCGCCGGTGCTGCACCGCACCGCTGCGCTGCTGGCGCGGGAGGCGGGCGAGCCGCACCGCCCGGCGCGGGTCCGGGAGGGCATCGACAGCGGAGCCGTGCTGCGGCCGCGGACGCTGCTGGTCTGGCCGGGCCAGGTGCTGCTGGCGGCGGCCCAGCGAGGGGTGGCCGCGCTGACCCGAATGCCGCTGGGTGCCCGGTCGCGCCTGGCCGCCGTGGTGCGGCGCCGGCTGCCCGCTGCCGGGACGGGGCCGTCGGCCGCGGTGCTGCACGGGTGGCGGTGGGAGGTCGCGGCGCAGGCGGTGACCGCCGACGGGCGCCGCGGAGCGGCCAGCCTGCGCGGGACCGGCCACCCCGGCTACACCGCGACGGCGGCGCTGCTGGTCGCCCTCGGCCTGGAGATGGCCGAGCGGCAGCGGGCCGCGGTGGTGCCCGGGGTCGTCACCCCGGCGGTCGCCTTCGGGCCCGGGGTCTCGCGGCACCTGTCGACCCCGGAGCTGTCCCTCCACCTGGCGTGAGCAGCACGGCGGTGCCCCGGCGGACGGTGGTCAGGCGTCGCCGAGCTCGTAGGTCAGCTCGTAGCGGTGCACGCCGTCCTGGAGGACCAGCCGCACGCTGCCGGTGGTGCCCGCCGGCCCTGCGGTGCCGGAGCCCGGCACGACGTCGTGGTGCAGGACCTCGGCACCCGCGTGCATGCGCCCCGACTGCTGCGAGGCGAAGCCGTCGCGCAGCTCGACGGCGGCGCACCCGCTGTCAAGGCAGCGCACACCGCACCGGCCGGCGCGTCATCGTCCGCCGCCTGGGTAGGGGAGCAGGCGACCGACCCTGCGACCGAGGAGTGAGCGTGCAGATCCCCAAGGACCTCGTCATCGAGTTCATCAAGTCCAAGATCGGTGGCGGCCAGGCCGACGCGGCGCACCAGGAGCTGCCCGACAACGTTGACACCGACAGGGACGCCGGGCTGCTCAGCAAGTTCGGCGTCGACCCCCAGGACCTGGTCGGGATGGTCTCCGGTGGCGGTGGCGGGGGAGCAGCCGGCGGGCTGGGCGGCCTGAAGGGCAAGCTCGGCCTCTGAGGGCGGCGCCGCCGGGGCTCCCGCGGCCCAGCACAGCGCCCCGCCGGCACCTGCCGGCGGGGCGCTGCTGGGTCTGGCTGGGTGGTGCGGCGTCAGCGCGCCAGGGTGGCGCGGTCGACCTTGCGGTGGAAGTGCATGCCGGCCAGCCCGCCGAGCAGGGCGCCCACGAGGGCGACGAGCGCTGCGGCCACGACGGTCACGACGGCCCCCGTGGTGAGCGTGCCCTCGTCCACCGGGATGCGGGGGAAGCTGTTGAGCTGGCCCAGGACGTTGAACTGCGAGCCGGCCACCAGGCCGAGCACGGCGACGACCACGGCGATCACCACGGCCCACAGCCAGACGGCCAGGCCCTGCTTGAGGCCGTTGAAGCGCGCCATGCGGCCCGCGACGTACCCACCGCAGTAGTAGGCGACCAGGAGGACGACGAGCACGGCGACGGCACCCGCCACGCCGATGGTGCCCGGGTCGGCGGCGGCGCCGCTCGCCAGCTGACCCGGGTCGGTGTCGCTGGCCAGGCCCACGGCGGTGCCGGCCGCGGCCAGCAGGGCGGTCAGCAGGACGGCGGTGCCGGTGGCCGTCAGCCAGCCGAAGAAGGCGCTGCCGAACTTGATGCCGCCGAACTGCCGCTTCTGCGCGTCGACCACCCGGTCGTGCTGGGAGCGCGCGTCGACCTGCGAGGCGCCGTGGTGCTCGCCCGTGGGCGCGGAGCCCCGGGGGTGGTGGGAGTGGTCGCTGGCTGAGGTGCTCATGGGGTCCTCGTCGTCGGTCGGGACGTCCCCGTGGGGACGGCGGGGGAGTCGTCGGGTGCTGCGGGGTCCGTGACGACCTCGACCTCCTCGTGGGAGGCGGTGGTGTCCACGCGCGTGGTGAGGGGCACCCGGTCGACGGTGACGCGCACGCGCTCGTAGGGCACCGCCTGCACCCCGACGACCGGTCGCTCCTCGTGGAGCACGAGCTCCAGCGGAGCCTGGTCAGCTGCTGCGCCGGCGCCGGGCGCGGCGTCGTCCACGGGCAGCCGCTCGACGCGCAGGACCTCGCGCCGGACGGTGACCCGCACCTCGACCTCGTGGGTGTGGACCTCGCGGCGCAGGCGCACACGCTCCCGGGGCAGGCGGTGGACCGCGAGGTCGACGCGCTCGGCCGAGAGGACGACTTCCGCGCGCCCCTCGTCGTCCACCGGAGCGGTTCCGCTCACGGCCTCAGCCGTGACGGCCACGACGGCCGTCGCGGTCCGCGCGCCCGGTGGTGACGGTGCTGTCGGTGTCGAGGTCGATCTCCTCGTGGCGCACGTCGGCGCTCACGGTCTGGGTGTCCTGCTCGGTCCGGGTGCCGACGCGGACGCGCTCGACCGGCTCGACGTGCGTGGAGACCACCGGGACCTCCTCGTGCAGCACCACCTCGTGCTCCTCCTCCGACAGCTCGGGCCCCGAGGTCGCAGCGCCCCGGTTCGCGTCGGTGATGGGCTCGCGGGTGATGACGAGCTCCTCGTGGGAGGTGGCGACCTGGCGGGTCTGCTCCTCGGTGACCACGTGCTTGCGCAGCCTGGCCCGGCCGGCCTCGCGGACCTCGGTGCCCACGTGGAGGCGCTCCTCCGAGCGCGTCATCGCGTCGTCGGTGGTGGGGCCCGAGGTGTCGTACCCCTGGGTGCCCGTGCCCGTGGTGGTCCGGGTGCCGGTCGTGCCCAGGGCCGCCTGCCCGGTGCTGGTCGTCACGTCACCGCGGCTGTCGGGCCACTCACCGCGGCGACCGCCCGGCTGGTCACCGGTCCCCCGGCCGGACGTGGTCGTGCGGTCCACCGCGTAGTAGTCGTAGAGGCGGACCTCCTCGGCCGGGCTGAGGGTGCCGTCGGCGTCCGTGCGCGGTGCGTCCTTGACCTGCTCCTTGCTGTACGGGACGCGGATCTCATCACCGAGGTAGGAGGCCGTCGACAGGGGGACGAAGGTCTCCGAGCTGCCGAACAGGCCGGTCTTCACCGTGACCCACTCGGGCTGGTCGCTGTGGTCGTCGAGGTAGACCTCGGCCACCTTCCCGATCTTCGATCCGTCGGAGGACGTGACCGTGGCCGCGCGCAGGGCGTCGATGGAGGTGCTGGGGTCGATGGGCATGGGACTCCCGTCGGAGGCTGCGGCCTGGCGGTCCCGGGTGGTCCGGGTGTGCCGCAGCAGTGGTGGGCCAGCGCGCTGCAGCCCGATGGGGTCCCACTACCCGTGCCTTTACGTCGTAAACGACCGCTGCGGCCCCCGGCAGGCGGTGCCGGTGGCGCCACCGACCGGTCCCCGCGGGCGCGACCCCCGTTCCCGCGGGCGCCACCCCGGTGCAGCGGTGAGACTCGAGCTCCCCGTCAGGCCGCCGCGGAGCCGGGTGCACCGACCCCGCGGCCCTCGGCCAGGTGGGCGTCCTGCCAGAGGAGAGCACCGGTGAACGCAGCCACCCCCCGCGGCAGCGGGCCGACCCCGCCGCAGCCGGGCCCCGAGCGCGCTGCAGCGCGCGGTTCGCACGCGGCCGCGGCGCAGCTGCTGGACGACGGTCGCGAGGGGGACTTCGTCGGCGGCCGCGACCTGACGCGCTGGCCGAGCGCGCTCGGTCGCGCGCTGCACGCGGCGGCGGTGCGCGCGCAGCGGTGGCTGGCCCCGCACCAGGTGTGGGCGCTGACCCTCGCCGTCGGCCTGGCGGTGACCGCGGCGGCCACCGCCCTGGCCGCTGCCGTCTACGACGCCGTGGTCGAGGGAGACGGCGTGACCGGCCTGGACCAGCCCGCCCTGGAGCTGGCGATGGCCCACCGCTCCGCGGGCCTCGACACCGCCGTCACCGCCTACACCGACGTGGGCGGCCCGGTGGGCATGCCGGTGCTGGCCGCCACCACGGCCGTCGTGCTCGCCATCGCACTGCGGCGCTGGACGCCCCTGACGCTGGTGGTCACCACGATGCTGGGCTCCCTGGCGCTCACGGTGGCGGGCAAGGCCAGCATCGGGCGGGCCCGGCCGCCCCTGGCCGACGCGGTGCCGCCCTACGAGCACAGCTTCAGCTTCCCCAGCGGGCACACCCTCAACGCCACGGCCTTCGCCGGGGTCGTGGCCTACCTGCTGCTGCGCCGCCTCCGCGCGGCCTGGGCGCGGCGCCTGACCGTCGTGGTCGCGGTGCTCTTCGCCCTGACGATGGGACTCAGCCGCATCTTCCTGGGGCACCACTGGTTCACCGACGTGCTCGCGGCCTGGGTCCTCGGCCTGGCCTGGCTGGGCGTGGTCATCACCGGTCACCGCCTCTACCTGACGCTGCGCCGCCGGCACCACCCCGCCGCCACCGGCGGTCCGACGGGGCGCGCGCACGCCTGACCCGGGCACCGGGCTGCCGCGGCTCCCCGGCAGCCGGGCGCAGCGGCTGCTCAGGAGCGCCCGAAGACCGCCGCGCCGTGCGCCTCCAAGGACCCCTCGAGCAGCCTCTCGCCGTCGCGGGGCGTGAACTCCACGGGGGCGTCGGTGAGGTTGAGCACCACGCTGAGCCCCTCAGGAGCGCGCCCGCCGTCCTCGGGCCCAGCGGAGGAGGCGTCGCCTCCCGTCCCGGTGACGCGGTAGACGAGCAGCGCGTTCTCGACGCGCTCCACCTCCAGCGCGGCCTGCCACAGCCACCGGTGGCGCCGGCGCAGCCCGGCCAGGCGCTGGTGCAGCTGGAACACCGGCGCCCCGAGGTCCGACAGCTCCTCGGGAGTGGCCGGGAACGGCGGGCGGACCTCGTCGTCACCGCCCTCGCGGTCCTCCTTGACGCCGCGGTAGTCCCACTCGTCGCCGGCGTACACCGCCGGCACCCCGGCGGTGGTGAACAGCACGGTCACCGCGTGCGCCAGGTGGCGGTGGTCCTGCAGCCGGCTGGCGATGCGGGTGGTGTCGTGGTTGCCGAGGAAGGTGGTGGGCACGAACTGCGGGTCCGTGGTCCTGCCGGCGGCCACGAAGGCGTCGTGGCGGGACAGCGCGTGGGCCAGCTCGTGGAGGTTGACGTCGTTGAGGCTGGACCAGACGGCCTTCCACAGCTCGTACTGCGTCAGGGAGTCCATCCGGGAGGCCGGAGCGAACTCCGCGGGGTCGGCGTGGATGACCTCCCCCAGGAACCAGGCGTGCGGGTGGCTGGCGCGGACCTGCTCGATGACGGTGCGCCAGGTGGTGGGGTCGACGGCGTAGGCGGCGTCCAGCCGCCAGCCGTCCACCCCGACGTCGAGCCAGTGCCTCATCACCGCGACGACGTGGTCGCGCGCCGGCGGGTGCGACAGGTCCAGCTCCACCAGCGCGCCGTGGCCCTCGAAGACGGCCCACCCGTCCTCGCGCGACCCGTCGCGGGCGAACCACGCCGCGGCCTCGGCGTCGCCCGCCTGCGCCGCGCGGAAGCGCTCGTGGGAGCGGCCGACGTGGTTGAAGACGCCGTCCAGGACGACCAGCACCCCTCGGGCGTGGGCCTGCTCGACGAGGTGCCGCAGGTCGCCCTCGTCGCCCAGCCGGGCGTCGACGCGCAGGTGGTCGCGGGTGTCGTAGCCGTGGGTCTCGGAGTCGAAGACCGGGCCGAGCTGCAGGGCGTTGGCGCCCAGGGCGACGAGGTGGTCCAGCCACCGCTCCAGGTGCGGCAGGCGGTGGGTCACCGCAAGCCCACCGTCGTTGCGCGGCTCGGCGCCGGTGAAGGTCAGGGGGTGGGCGTGCCAGATGATGGTGTCTGCGGAGCGCACCGGCCCCATGGTCCCGGCGGGTGCCCCCGCGGGCCAGACAGCGCCTGCTCGCGCAGGCGCGAGGCGCGCCGCGGTCGTGGAGCGGCGTTCAGCACGCGCTGCTCCACCTCCGCGGGGGTCCCCGTGTCCTCGACCGCCGGCACCGCCGGGTCCCGCAACGTCGTGCACCTGCTGTTCGGGGTGGCGGGCCTGGCCGTGTCACGCACGCGCGGCGCTGCCGGGGCCTTCCTCATCGGCGGCCTGACCTACGCCGTCCTGTGCTGTACGGCCTGGTCGTCGACCAGTCCAGCGCGGCCGACGTCGTCCCGCTGGACACCGCCGACGACTGGCTGCACCTCGTGCTGGCCGTGGGCGTGGACGCCCTCGGCGTCGTGCTGGGTCGCCGGGCCGGTCACGGGCGGGTCTGAGGGGCGGGGCACCGGCTCCTGCAGCACCTCCGGCTCCTCCGCCGTGGTGGTGCGCCGGTCCCCGACCGCTCCCAGCACCGCTGCGACGCACCCGGCGACGTCGAGCCGCTCGGTGTCCAGCACGAGGTCAGGGCGCATCTGCTCGAGCTCGCCGGGCCAGCGCTCGTAGACGTCCCGCAGGAAGGCCGGCTCCTTGGAGGCGCCGCGAGTGGGGTCCGCCTGCGCCCGCGCGAGCGCCACCTCGAAGCTCGCGGTGACGGCGACGGTGAGCGTCCGAGCCTGCGGCGGTGCCTGCCGCAGCAGCCCCGCCACCTCCTCGGCGCGGCCGGGCCCCTCGGCGACCACCCACGCCAGAGCGGTCCTCGCCCACAGGCCCGTGATGGCCTCGAACACCGCGTGCGCGTCGTCCCAGCTGGGCAGCGTGGGCAGCGCCATCGCCGCGACGGCGTCGAGCTCGACGAGGGCGGCGCTCTCGCCCCGCTGCCGGAGCACACCCGCCAGCGCCGCGGCGGTGGTGCTCTTGCCCGAGGCCTGCGGACCGGCGAGGACGACGAGGACGGTCACGCGGAGCAGTCTCCTGGTCCGTGCGTGCGCAGCCCAGGACCACGAAGGTGCTCCGGCCCCCGGACTGTTCCGGCCATCCCCTGGAATGTTCCAGTAACCGGAGTATCATCGCCACGTGAAGCGGGTCGGCCTGCAGGAACCGTCGTTCCTCGTCCTCACGGCCCTGGCGCGGGGGCCGATGCACGGCTACGCGATCCTCCAGGACGTCGAGGCCACCTCCGGCGGGTCCGTTCGGCTGGGCGTCGGCACCCTCTACGGGTCCCTGGAGCGGCTCGCCGACAGGCACCTGGTCGAGGTGGTCGCCGAAGAGGTCGTCGACTCCCGGTTGAGACGCACCTACCGGATCACCGAGGAGGGGACCGACCTGCTGGCGGCTGAGGCGCAGCGCCGGCACGAGCAGAGCGCAGCCGCTCTCGCCCGCCTCGGTCGCGCGCCCCGCCTGGGGTGGCAGTCGTGAGCGAGCTCGAGCGCTCCTACCGGCGCCTGCTGCGGCTCCACCCCCGCCGCTGGCGGCGGTACCGCGAGCAGGAGGTGCTGGCGGTCCTGCTCCAGGCCGCGGATCCCGGGCAGACGACATCGACCCCCGCAGAGGTCGCCGACCTCCTGCGCTCGGCTGCGCGCGAGCACGCTCGCGCCACGGCCCGCGCCGCTCGCCTGTCCCCAGGCCGGACGGCCGCCAGCAGCCTGCTGGTGGCCGGCTCGGCGGTCGTGCTGCTCGGCGGAGGAGAGCCCGTGCAAGCGCGGGCATCGGTGCTGCCGCGAGACCTGCCGGCCTACTCGTACCTGACGCAGTCGGTCTCGACCTCGCCCCCCGGGCCGGCCGTCGCCGTCTACCGGCAGGGCACCGGCGCCGAGCTGGCCGACGTCCCGCAAGCCGTCGTCGTGGGGGCGGGAGGTTCCGTGCGCCGCCTCGACCTGGCGGAGGGCCGCGGAACCTTCCTGCAGGGATCGCCGAGCTCCTTCCTCCTCTCGCCGGACGGGACCCACGTGGCGAGCGGTCGCTACGACGACGCCGGTCGCGCCGACGTCGCCGTGCAGGACCTGAGCACCGGCGAGGTCACCACCACCGGCTCCCTCGGCCACCCCTCGGCCCACCCGGTGGCCTGGTCGCCCGACGGCACCGCGGTGCTGGTCGCGCTCGAGCCGCTGCCGTGGCTGGCGCCCGGGGACCAGCCCGTCCCGGTGGTCCCCGACAGGCTCGCGCTCGTCAGCCTCGACGGCGGCCTGCTCCCGCTCCCTGTGGGGGTGCCCGCCGGCGCCGGCCAGGTGGCGTGGGCCCCCGACGGGCGCGACCTGGTCGTGCAGGGGCCTGAGCGCCAGCTGTCCGTGGTCGACGTCGTGACGGGCCGGTCGCGTCCGACCGGCACCAGTGCGGACCTCGCGGGGCCGCAGCCCTGGTCGCCCGACGGAGCGCTGCTCGCCGTCCGTGGGGCCTGCTCGCCGCAGGGCCGGGTCGGCCAGTCCTTCTTCGACGTCCTCGTGGTGCCGGCCGACCCGGTGGCCCCGGCCCTGCCCGCACCCGTGTGCCTGCCCGGAGGGGCGACCTCGACCGCTGCGGTAGGGTGGGCCGCGCCGCGAGTGCTCGTGGTGGAGGAGGCTGGCGAGGGCAGCGGGGAGCACCGCGTGGTCGCCGTCGACCTGGTGCAGGGCACCCGCACGCCCCTGTCCGCCGTGCCCACGGCTTCGGGCGAGTACCAGGTCTCCGATCTGCAAGTCCCCCAGGTGGCGCTGGCCGGTGCGCTGGCCGCGACCGGCGAACCCGAGGCACCGCCGGCTTGGGACCGCGGACCCCTGTCGCACTGGCCCGAGGTCGCGCTCGTCTCCGGAGTCGTCGGCGTCCTGGTGGCACTGGTCGCTGCGGCCGCGCGTCGGGTCGGAACTGCGCCGAGGCGGACCCCGGGCGAGGCGGGCGGCCCCCCGGCGAGCGAGCTGTCCAGCTAGCCGTCCCCGGCCAGGCGGCCGGCCAGTTCCTCGACGCGTGCGGCGGTGTCGTCGCGCACCAGGCGCATGCGATCCATCCCCTCGACGCCTCGGCTCGACGGCTCGTCGGTCTCCCACACCTCCACCGGCGTGCCGCCGACGGGCTCGACGCGCGCCTCGCCGCCGAGGACGACGACGAGGTCGGCGGCGCGCACGTCGTCGTCGGTGAGCTGGTGGGTGCGCGCGGAGGAGGTGTCGACGCCGACCTCGGCCAGGCTCTGCACCGACTGGGCGTTGAGGCCCTCCCCGGCGCGGGTGCCGGCGGAGGCCTACTCCACGTGCAGGTCGCGCACGGCGGCGGCGTGGCGCACCAGGCCGGCGGCCATCTGCGACCCGCCGCCGTCGCGCACGCACACGAACAGCACGCGCGGTGCCGCGCTCGCGGCAGGCCGCTGGCGCTGGTCGGGGGCGGACGGCTGGGGCTGTGCGGTCATGCGCGAGCGGGCAGCAGCTCGGCCAGCAGGGCCTCGACGCGGCCGCGGATCTCGTCGCGGATGGGGCGGACAGCCTCGATGCCCTGCCCGGCGGGGTCGGCCAGGTCCCAGTCCTCGTAGCGCTTGCCCGGGAAGATCGGACACGCGTCCCCGCAGCCCATCGTGATGACGGCGTCGGAGGCCCGCACGGCCTCGGTGGTGAGCACCTTGGGCTGCTCGGCGGTGATGTCGATGCCGACCTCGGCCATGGCTTCGACGGCCACGGGGTTGACCTGGTCGGCGGGCGTGGAGCCCGCTGAGCGGACCTCGACGGCGCCGGCGGACAGGGCGGACATGAAGCCGGCGGCCATCTGGGACCGACCGGCGTTGTGGACGCAGACGAAGATCACGCTGGGGCGGTCAGGCACTGGTGCCTCCTCGGCTGTCGGGTCGGCTGTCGGGTCGGCTGTCGGGTCGGCTGTCGGGTCGGCTGTCCGGTCGGGGCCGTTCACGGCTCGCCCACGGGTGTGCGAGGTGCTGGCCGAGGGACGGTGGGGTCGCCGGGGAAGAAGCGGCGCCCCGCCCACAGCGCCACGTAGACCAGCGCGACGAGGACGGGCACCTCGATGAGCGGTCCGACCACGCCGGCCAGGGCCTGCCCGGAGGTGACCCCGAACGTGCCGATCGCCACGGCGATGGCCAGCTCGAAGTTGTTCCCGGCAGCGGTGAACGACAGCGTCGTGGTGCGGGCGTAGTCCAGGCCGATCACGCGCCCCAGGACGAAGCTGCCGCCGAACATGACCACGAAGTAGGCCAGCAGGGGCAGTGCGATGCGGGCCACGTCGCCGGGGGCGGAGGTGATGGCGTCGCCTTGGAGGGCGAAGAGCAGCACGATCGTGAACAGGAGCCCGTACAGGGCCCACGGGCCGAGGCGGGGCAGGAACTGCTGCTCGTACCAGTCCCGGCCCTTGGCCCGCTCGCCCAGCGCGCGGGTCAGGTAGCCGGCGACGAGGGGGATGCCGAGGAACACCAGCACGGACACGACGACGGCGGCGACGGAGAAGTCCGCGCTGGTCGTCGGCAGGCCCAGCCAGGCGGGCAGCACCTGCAGGTAGAACCATCCAAGAGCGGCGAACGCGAGGATCTGGAAGACGGAGTTGATCGCCACCAGCACGGCCGCGGCCTCGCGGTCACCGCAGGCCAGGTCGTTCCAGATCAGGACCATGGCGATGCAGCGGGCCAGGCCGACGACGACCAGGCCGGTGCGGAACTCGGGTTGGTCCGGGAGCAGGAGCCAAGCCAGGACGAACATCAGTGCCGGGCCGAGGACCCAGTTCAGGACCAGGGAGGCGACCAGCATCCGGCGGCCGGCGGCGTCGGAGCTGACGCGGCCGAGCTGGGTGTAGCGGACCTTGGCCAGGACCGGGTACATCATCACCAGCAGGCCCAGGGCGATCGGCAGGCTGACCGATCCCACCTCGACCGCCGACACCGCGTCTCCCAGACCCGGGACGAGCCAGCCGAGGGCCAGGCCGACGACCATCGCGGCGGTGATCCACACCGGCAGGAACCTGTCGAGCGCGGACAGGCGAGCGAGCACGGGGGTCTCGGGCCCAGCGGCGGGACGCTCGGAGACGACGTCGCTCATCGGGTGGAGCCTTGGGGCCGGCCGTGCCCGGTGCCGGCCAGGTCGCGCACCCGCTCGCCGGCGTGCGGACCAGCGGCACCGGTGGGGTCGCTCTGGTGCGGCGCCACCGGTGCGACCGAAGCATCGACGTCCATCGATGCCGACTTTGTCACGGGCGCGGGTGGTCGTCAACATCGACAGCCGTGGATGTCTGGTGCCACACTCCGGCGGTGTCCGCCGCCCTGCAGGCCGCTCCCGCCGCATCCTCCGCTGCGCCGGGGCTGGCGTGCTGCGCCCCCCTGGCGCGCCAGCCCCTGAGCGCTGAGGATGCCGCCGCGCTGGCCCGCACCCTCAAGGCCGTCGCCGACCCTGCGCGGCTGCGGCTGCTGAGCCTGGTCGCCGCCCACGAGGGCGGCGAGGCGTGCGTGTGCGACCTGACCGAGCCGCTGGGCCTGTCCCAGCCGACCGTCAGCCACCACCTCAAGGTGCTGGTGGAGGCGGGGCTCCTGACCCGCGACAAGCGCGGGGTGTGGGCCTACTACGCCCTGGTCCCCGGGGCGCTCGACTCCCTGGCCGGAGTGCTCACCACGTGCTGAGGTGCGCGGGCCGGCCCCCGGTCCGACGTCTGCGGGTCGGCACCCGGCCCGCAGCTCGAGCGGCGGGGTGCTCAGGTGCGCGTGCGGGTGCGCTGCGGTGCCCCGACGCGGGAGCTCCCGCGCTCGGGGCGCTGGGGGGAGACCCAGCGGGCGCTCTTGAAGGACAGCGCCGGGCGCTCCACGAAGCGCCACGACAGCGCCGCGACGCCCAGGGAGGCGGCGACGCTGAGCGCCACGAAGCCGACCTGGCCCAGCGCGGTGGCACCCAGCAGGATGAGCAGGACCTGGACGGGCCAGTGCCAGATGTAGGCGCCGTAGGAGAGGTCCCAGCTCAGCCGGGGCCTGCGCACCGCGGTCATCACCCACAGGCACAGGTAGGCGAAGGCCAGCGCGCCCAGGGGGCGGTAGTCCTGCAGCAGCAGCATCGCCACCGCGGTCAGCAGCGCCGCGCACAGGGCCAGCAGCGGGTCGAGCGGCAGGCGGTCGGCGTGCAGGGCGGCGAGGGCGCCGAGCAGGAAGACGAACAGCAGGCGCGGCAGGTTGTCCGCCGGCAGGGTCACCAGGTCCAGCTCGGCGGCCACCAGGGCCGCCCACAGGACGAGCGCGGCCAGGCCCACCAGCCAGGTGCGCCGGCGCAGCAGGCCGAGCAGCCCGAACGCGGCGATCGCCACGTAGCACAGCGCCTCGTAGAACAGCGTCCACAGCGAGCCGTTGATGACCCCGTCGGTGTGCTCGCCGCCCAGGCCGGCGATGCCGAACTGGTCCATCCGCAGACCGGCGTTGGCCACCACGTAGCGCCAGGCCGGCTCGTCCTCGGCGGTGAGGACCGACAGCGCCGGGCGCCCGCTGAGCACTGCGGCCACGGGCGCGACGACGAGCGCGGTCAGGACCAGGCACAGCCAGAACGCCGGCATGATGCGCAGCGCTCGGTGCCAGGCGTAGCGGCGCACGTCGGCCAGCCGGTTCCAGCTGGAGACCATGAGGTAGCCGCTGATGATGAAGAAGCCGTCGACGGCCAGGACGCCGATCTCGGTGTCGCCCATGGTGGGCTGCCACCCGAAGCCGCTCTGCAGGCCGTGGGACACGGCCACGACCACGGCCAGGACCAGCCGCATGAGGCTCAGCCCGTTGGCGCGGGGGTCGAAGGCGTCTGCCAGCGAGGGCGCCCAGCGGTCGGCCCGGCGCGCCGCCCGCGCCGGCGCGGGACCTGCGGACGGCGGAGGGCCACCGGGGCGGCCGGCCCTCAGGCTCGGTCCGGCGGTGACACGGGGCTGGGAGGTGCTCAGAGAGGTCTCCGTCAGGGCGCGGAAGGCGTCCCGCAGCGCGGGAGGACATATCTACCCTAACGCGAGAGTAAGGATGCGCCGCTCGACCCGCTCCCCGGCACCCGGACGGGGGGACCTCAGGTGCCCGCGGCAGCGCCACCGGCCACGTCGGCGGTGGCGTCCCGCCCGCTCGCCGCGACCGCTCGGGCGTGGCGCTCCCGCAGCAGGCCGATGAACTCCTCGGCCATCGCCACCTTGGCCACGAGCTTGCGCCGGCTCTCCTCGGCCTGCTCGAGGTAGTCCTGCAGCCGCGTCGCCAGGTCAGCCGCTTCCGCGGTCGCCGCCGCGCCGCCCTCGCCGCCGCTCTCGGCACCGCCGTCACCGGCGGTGCCGAAGGTCTCGGCGTCGACGGCGTCGGCGATGGCCATGACGTCGCTCATCTGCTCCAGGGAGAAGCCGAGCGGCTTCATGCGCCGGATCACCAGCAGCCGGTCGACGTCGTGGCGGCTGTAGAGGCGGAAGCCCCCCTCGCTGCGCGCCGAGGGAGACAGCAGGCCGACCTCGTCCCAGTGGCGCAGCGTGTTGACGGACACCCCGGTCAGCTGGATGACCTGACCGATCTGCATCGGCTTGTCGCTGTCGTCGGACCCCGGGGAGGGCGTGCGGGTGCGTGGCGCCATGACCCCACTCTCCCGCACGCCCGCGGCGCCGGCCTTCGCCGACCGGCTCGACGGACCGCTCCTGCGGCGCGGCGGTGCCGCCCCCGGCACGACGTCAGTGGCCGCCGCCGAGGTGACCGGCCAGGCGCTCGTGGCGCTGGGCGCTGTGGCCCGCCAGCCCCTCGATCCGCACGTCCTTGTCGCGGTCGGCGTAGCGGGCGCTGATCGCGTCCAGGGTCGCCACCGTGGAGGCGTCCCAGACGTGCGCCTGCGACAGGTCGATGACCACCGAGGCGGGGTCGGCGCCGTAGCGGAACTGGTCGGCCAGGTCGTTGCTGGAGGCGAAGAACAGCTGCCCGCGCACCACGTAGGTCACCGACGCCGCGTCCGCCGACACCCGTCGCTCGACGTCGACCAGGTGCGCCACCCGCCGGGCGAACAGCGCCATGGCCACGACGACACCGACGATGACGCCGTAAGCGAGGTTGTGCGTGGCCACGGTGACCGCCACCGTCACCAGCATCACGGCGGTCTCGGACCGCGGCATCCGCCGCAGCGTGCTCGGAGCGACGGAGTGCCAGTCGAAGGTCCCCACCGACACCATGATCATGACGGCGACCAGCGCGGCCATCGGGATCACCGAGACCACGTCGCCGAGGGCCACCACCAGGGTGATGAGGAAGGCGCCCGCCAGGAACGTGGAGATCCGGGTGCGGGCCCCGGAGGACCTCACGTTGATCATCGTCTGGCCGATCATCGCGCAGCCGCCCATGCCTCCGGTGAAGCCGGTGACGACGTTGGCCACGCCCTGGCCCCACGCCTCGCGCTTCTTGCGGGAGCGGGTGTCGGTGATGGTGTCGACCAGCTTGGCCGTCATCAGCGACTCCAGCAGCCCCACGAGCGCCAGGGCGATGGCGTAGGGAGCGATGATCCGCAGCGTCTCCAGCGTGAACGGCACGTCGGGGAGGAGGAAGGAGGGCAGGGTGTCCGGCAGCTCGCCCTGGTCGCCGACGGTGGGGACGGAGACGGCGGCGACCACGGTGAACGCGGTCAGCGCGACGATCGCCACCAGGGGGGCGGGCACCGCGGTGGTGAGGCGCGGCAGCAGCACGATCGCCGCCAGGCCGACGGCGACCAGCGGGTAGACCAGCCACGGCACGCCCAGCAGGTAGGGCACCTGGGACGTGAAGATGAGGATGGCCAGGGCGTTGACGAAGCCCACCATGACGCTGCGCGGGATGAAGCGCATGAGGCGGGCCACCCCGAGCAGTCCGAGCGCCACCTGCAGCAGCCCGCCGAGGACGACCGTGGCCAGGAGGTAGTCCAGTCCCTGCTCTCGCACGACCGGCGCGACGACCAGGGCGATGGCACCGGTCGCCGCGGAGATCATGGCCGGGCGCCCGCCGACGACGGCGGTGGTCACCGCCATCGTGAAGGCCGCGAAGAGCCCGACGCGCGGGTCGACGCCGGCGATGATGGAGAAGGAGATCGCCTCGGGGATCAGGGCCAGGGCCACCACCAGGCCCGCGAGCACCTCGATGCGCAGCCGGCGGGGGTCGCGCAGCGCCTGCAGGACGGTGGTGCCGCCGTCGCCGTCCTCGGTGGCACGGCCGGGGCCACCGCTGCCGCCGAGGCGGGTGGCGGCCCCGCGGCGGCGGCGCTCTCCCTCGCGCTCGCGGGGGCCGTCGGGCACCAGCTCCGGGCCTTCGTGCGGGTGGCCTGCGGGCGGGTGGCCCGGGCGCAGGGCGTTGGGGGAGTGGGCGGGCACGGGGCCTCCGGTGTGGCGCGGGTCGCGGCGGCGCAGCCCTGCGGCCTGCTCCCGGCGGCTGGCTGCCGCGTCGCCGCGGCGGTGCGCGGCGTCGAGGGGCGGGTCGTCGGGGACTGGTCGCCCGGGTGCTGGGGCGGCGGTGGTGGGTCGGGGTGGGTGGGCGCGCGCGGAGGGCGGTCGACCCGAGCGCCGACTCTACCCGCACCCGAGGGTTGGGGAGCCCGCCGAGTTGCGGCGAAGGGTCAAGGGACGGCAAAATGCCCACGTCAGCGAGGGGGAGTATCCCGTCACAGCGCGTCGTCACCACGGCCCGTCCCGGGCCCGGCGCGGTGGGCCGCAGCGGTGAGCGCTGCAGGTCGGGGGAGACCTTCGGTCGTCACCGACCGGAAGGTGTGCCCGCAGTGGACGTGCCCCTGTGGCTGTGGCTCGCAGTGCTCGGCCTGATCGTGACCATGCTCGCGGTGGACCTGTTCGCCCACCGCCGCGCCCACGTCATCGGCGTCAGGGAGGCCGCCGCCTGGTCGGCGATGTGGGTCGCCATCGGCGTCGGCTTCGGCGCCTGGGTGTGGTCGTCCTACGGCGCCGAGCTGGGCCAGCAGTACTTCGCCGGCTACCTCATCGAGAAGTCCCTGGCCGTGGACAACGTCTTCGTCTGGGCGATCATCTTCACCTTCTTCGCCGTCCCCCGGGAGCTGCAGCACCGGGTGCTCTTCCTCGGCGTGCTGGGCGCCCTGGTGCTGCGCGGGGCCTTCATCGCCGCCGGCGCCGCCGTCATCGACGCCTTCTCCGCGGTGCTGTACGTCTTCGCGGCGTTCCTGTTGTGGACCGGCGTGCAGATGATCCGCACCCGTGACGCCCACGTCGACCCCTCGAGGTCCAGGGTGGTGCGCTGGTTCCGCCGCGCGGTGCCGATGACCGACGCCTACCACGGCCAGCGCTTCCTGGTCCGCCGCGCCGGGGTGGTGCTGGCGACCCCGCTGCTGCTCGTGCTGGTGCTCGTGGAGGTCACCGACGTCGTCTTCGCGGTCGACTCCATCCCGGCGATCTTCGCGGTGACCAGCGAGCCGTTCCTCGTCTTCACGGCCAACGCCTTCGCGCTGCTCGGCCTGCGGGCGATGTACTTCCTGCTGGCCGACCTCATGCACCGCTTCGTCTACCTCAAGCTCGGCCTGGCCCTGGTGCTGGTGTGGGTGGGCGTCAAGATGGCGCTGCAGGTCGACGTCTACAAGATCCCGACTCCGGTGTCGCTGTCCGTCATCGCCGTCCTCATCGCCGGGGCGGTCGTCGCCAGCCTGTGGCGCACGCACGGGCAGGCGGCGCACGCCCTCCCCGCTCCCTCCGAGCCCCCGTTCCGGGTGGCCAGCGAGGCCGAGCAGGCCGAGGTCGAGCCGCTCTGGCGGACGCGTCGCCCGGAGCACGAGCCCAGCCGCTGAGACGCGCGGCCCAGCACCGGGGCGGGGAGCAGCCCGGTGCTGGGCCGGCCCGGGTCACACCGAGGCCAGGAACTCCTCGGTGCGCGCGGCGGTGGCCGGGCCCCCGGAGCCGAACCAGACCAGGTGGCTCCTGCTGGGGCTCGTCCACGCCGTGGCCGCCGGGATGGAGCGGACGAGCTGCTCGGCGTGCTCCCACCGGACCTGCCCGTCGGCGCGGGAGGCCACGACGAGGGCCGGCTGGCGGACGCGCTGCTCCCAGCGGGGGTCGACGGGGTGGCGCACGTCGGTGAGGAAGCCGGCGCCCGAGCGCATGGAGGAGAAGACCTCGGCGAGCTGGCGGCGCTCCGGCGCTGACAGGTCGTCCACGACCTCGCGCGCGGGCATCGTCGAGAGGCTGCCCATCATCGCTCTCAGGCCGGCCAGCGGGGCGGTGCGCAGCAGCCGCCGCACCGCTGCCCAGCTGAGCGCCTCGGTGCGCGGCCCGAACGCCAGGGGCGCCACCAGCCGCTCCGGCCCGCTGGGGAAGGGCAGCGAGGAGCGGGCCGACTGCAGCACCAGGGACCGCACGCGGTCCGGGTGCTGGGCCGCCAGCGCCACCGCGGTGGGGCCGCCCGCGGAGACGCCCACCACGGCGAGCACCTCGTGCAGCCCCAGCTGGGTGCACAGGGCCGCGGTGCGCCGGGCGAACTCCGCCGGACCGGGGCCGGCAGCCAGCGGCGTGCGGCCGTACCCCGGCCGCGAGGGCGTGAGCACCGCGTACCCGGCCTCGACCAGCGCCGCCTCGCCCAGGGGCAGCCCGGCGCGCAGGTGGCCCCCGTGGAGGACGACGACGGTGCCGCGGCCACCAGGCACGAGGCGGTGCTCCACCGGCTGCGGCGACGCCCCGGGGACGACGACGACGCACGTGCGCTGCTCCACCGCGGTGACCGTAGCGGCCGGCGCGCCCCTTCCCTCGGGCTGAACGAGCGTTTAGCATCTGGGTCGTGCGTTCAGCCGTCGCTCCGGAGGACCTCACGGCCCGCGCCCGGATCCGTGACGCGGCGGTGGCGCGCTTCGGGCGGGAGGGCTTCGGGGTGGGTCTGCGGGTGATCGCCGAGGACGCAGGTGTCAGCGCCGGGCTGGTCGTGCACCACTTCGGCTCCAAGGACGGCCTGCGCGCCGCGTGCGACGAGCACGTGCTGGCGGCCGTGCGCGCCTCCAAGGAGCGCGCCGTGACCGCCACCGGCGTCCACGACGTGCTGCTGCAGCTGGCCTCCGCCGACGAGCACGCGCCCCTGGTCGCCTACGCGCTGCGCAGCCTGCAGGCCGGGGGCCAGCTGGCGCGCGACTTCGTGGACCGCTTCGTGGAGGATGCCGAGGCCTGGATCGCGAAGGGCGTGGCCGCGGGCACCCTGCGCCCGAGCCGGGACGAGGCCGCCCGGGCCCGCTACCTGGTGGTGCAGGGCCTGGGGGCCCTGGTGCTCGACATGGCGCTGCACCCCCCGGCCGACCCGACCGACGTGGTGGCGGCCCTGCACGGCTACCGCAGCCGCTCGGCCCTGCCCGCCCTGGAGCTGTTCACGCACGGGCTGATGACCGACAACACCGTGCTCGACGCCTACCTGCTCTACGTGGGCGACCCGCCGCCGCCCGACGTCCCAGCACCAGCTCCCAGCACCTGACCGGCGAGGCCGCGGGCCGCGCCGACCCCTCCCACCCGGCGGCACCCCCACAGAGCGGACGAGCCCGTGTCCCCCATCATCGACGTGCAGGACCTGACCAAGTCCTTCGGCAGGGTGCGAGCCCTCGACGGGCTCGACCTCACCGTCAGCGCCGGGGAGGTCCACGGCTTCCTCGGACCCAACGGCGCCGGCAAGTCCACCACCCTGCGCGTGCTGCTGGGGCTGCTGCGGGCGGACGGCGGCACCGCGCGCCTGCTCGGAGCCGACCCGTGGTCGGACGCCGTGGTGCTGCACCGGCGCCTGGCCTACGTCCCCGGCGACGTCACCCTGTGGCCGCGCCTCACCGGCGGGGAGGTCATCGACCTGCTGGCCGGCCTGCGCGGCCACCTCGACCGCGCCCGGAAGGCCGAGCTGCTGGAGCGCTTCCAGCTCGACCCGACCAGGCGCGCCCGCACCTACTCCAAGGGCAACCGGCAGAAGGTGGCGCTGGTGGCCGCGCTGGTCAGCGACGTCGAGCTGCTGGTGCTCGACGAGCCGACCTCGGGGCTCGACCCGCTCATGGAGCTGGTCTTCCAGCAGTGCGTCACCGAGGCCGCCGCCCGCGGGACGACCGTGCTGCTGTCCAGCCACGTGCTGGCCGAGGTCGAGAGGCTCTGCGACCGCGTCACGATCGTGCGGGCCGGGCGCACCGTCCTGAGCGGCTCGCTGGCGCAGATGCGCCACCTGACCCGCAGCACGGTGCGGGCCACCACGTCGCGCCCGCCGGGTGCGCTGGCCTCGGTGGCGGGGGTCCACGACGTCGTCGTCGACGGTGAGCAGCTGGCGTTCACCGTCGACGACGCCGCGCTGCCCGCCGTCCTGCAGCTGCTGTCCGCCGCCGGCACCACGCACCTCGTGGTCAGCCCGCCGACCCTGGAGGAGCTCTTCGTCCACCAGTACGACGGCAGCGCTGCCGCCCGCTCCACCGCCACCGGCTCCACCACCGCCGCCACCACGACCCGCGCCACCAGCGGCGGTGCGCGGTGACCGCGCTCACCGGCCAGCGCCGCACGGCCCGGCTGCAGGTGCCCGGCACGGAGGGCCCGGCGGGCCCCGCGCTGACCGGCACCGGACTGCTGCTGCGGCTCGCGCTGCGCCGGGACAGGCTCCGGGTGCCCCTGTGGGCCGTCGGCACCGGTGGGCTCGTCGCCTACTTCGGCGCCGTGATCCCGGTGGTCTACCCCGACGCGGCCGCGCGGCAGACGCGGGCGGCGATCATGCGGGAGCCGTCCGGGGCGTTCATGACCGGACCCGGCTACGGGCTCGACGACTACACCGTGGGCGCGATGGTCTCCAACGAGCTGCTCGGCATGCTCGCCGTGGCCGTCGCCCTGATGTCGGTCTTCCTCGTGGTGCGCCACACCCGCGCCGAGGAGGAGGCCGGCCGGGGCGACCTGCTGCGCGCCGGCGCCGTGGGCCGCGACGCCCCTCTGGCCGCCGCGCTGGTCCACCTCGTGCTCGCCGACCTGCTGGTGGCGGTGGTGCTCACCGCCGCCCTGGCGGCCGGCGGCCTCGCGCTGGCCGACTCGGCGGCCGTCGGCGCCGGCGCCGCGGTGGTGGGCCTGGTCTTCGGCTCCCTGGCCGCCGTGACCGCCCAGCTCAGCGAGCACGCCCGCACCGCCTCGGGTGCGGCCGGCGGCCTCCTCGGCCTGGCCTACGTGCTGCGGGGGGTCGGTGACGCGGCCGGCCCGGGCGGCGGCGCGCTGTCGTGGGCCTCACCCATCGGGTGGGCGCAGCAGACGCGGGCGTTCACGGACCTGCGGTGGTGGCCGCTGCTGCTGGGCCTCGGCACGGCGGCCCTGCTGCTGGCCGCGGCCGTCGCGCTGGGCCGCCGCCGCGACGTCGGGGCGGGCGTGCTGCCCGCCCGGCGAGGCCGCCCCGCGGCGGGCGCCGGCCTGCTCAGCCCGGTCGGGCTGCTCGTCCGGCTCCAGCGGACCTCGACGGCGTGGTGGGCGGTGGGGCTCTTCGTCGTCGCGCTCCTCACCGGGTCGCTGGCCCAGGGGATCGCCGACAGCGTCGCCTCCCAGCCCCAGCTCGCGGCGGTGCTCGGCGGGGCGAGCCCGGACGACGTGCTCGGCTCCACCCTGTCGGCGTTCCTGGTCTTCTTCGCCATGGCGGTGGCGGTCTTCGCCGTGACCTCCACCCGCCGCCTCGACCGCGAGGAGGAGGAGGGACGCGCCGGGCTGCTCCTGGCGACGGCGGTCAGCCGCCCGGCGTGGATGGGCGCTTCGCTGCTGGTCACGGCGGTGAGCGCGGCAGGCCTGCTGCTGGTGTCCGGCGCCGGGATGGGCCTGGGGGCGGCCAGCGCGGTGGGGGACGCCGACCTGGTGGCGCCGTACGCCCTCGCCGCGCTGGTCCACCTGCCCGTGGTGCTGTGCTTCACCGGGCTGGCGGCCCTGGCGCACGGGCTGCGCGCCGGCGCCTGGGCGGTCTGGGGCCTGCTGGTGGCCTCGGTGCTGGTCGGGTTGTACGGGCCGCTGCTCGACCTGCCCGCGCGGGTCCTCGACGCCGCTCCCTTCGCCCTCGCCCCCAGCGCGCCGCACGAGGCGCTCACCGCGCTCCCGCTGGTGCTGCTCACCGGCGCGGCGGCGGCCCTGGGCGCTGCCGCCGTCGCGGCCCTGCGGCGCCGCGACCTCAGCGGGTGAGCGCCCGGCCACCCCCGTCTCGACGACGTGGTCGCCCCGGAGGGCCACGAGCTGAGCTCCGGCAGCTACGAGCCCGGCGTCGCCTGGGGGTGAGCCGCCCGGGGAGCACCGGTCCGCCGCCGCTGCGCGGTCCTGGCTGACAGGTCCGCCAGGGCCTGCGCCACCCCCTGCTCGTACGGCGTGGCGCGCAGCCCGTGCTCGGCGGCCAGCCGCTCCCCGCTGACCAGGAACGGCTCGGCGAACTCGTACTCCATCTCGGCCACCTCGCGGACGGTCGGGCTGACCAGGCCCAGCGACCGCAGCGCCCACGTCGGGGTCGTGCGCAGCCGGGCCCGCTCGTGCCCAGCCGCCTGCGCGGCGAGGTCGAGCACCTCGCGGGTGGTGAAGGGGCGCGGGTCGTGCGGCGCGTGCCAGACCCCGGCGGTGCCCGGGGTGGTCCCGAGCACGGCCAGGGCGCGCGCCACGTCGGGCACGAAGGCGTAGCTGTGCGGCTCGTCGGGGTCGCCCAGCACCGAGGCGGTGCGGCCCCGCGCCACGGGCCCGAGCACGCGGTCGCCGATGACGGACTGCCGCCCGGCGCCGGGGCCGTAGAAGTCCGAGGCGCGGACCTGGACGACGTCCAGCTCGCCGTCCCGGCGCAGCCGTTCCAGCTCCTCGGCCATCGCCTGGCGGACCCGGCCCTTGCGGGCGGCGGGCCGGTGCGGGGAGTCCTCGGTGAGCGTGCGCCCGCCGGGGCGGCCGTAGAGGTAGACGTTCTCCAGGCTCACCAGCCGCGCCCCGGCGCTGCGGGCCGCGTGGACAGCCCCGGCCTGCAGCGGCGGGAAGTCCTGGGCCCACCGGTGGTAGGCGGGGTTGAGCACCTGGTGGACCACCGCCGCGCCGCGGGCCGCGGCCGCGACGCCGCCGGGGTCGCTGGCGTCGGCGTGCACCAGCTCCACCCCGGCCGGCAGCGCGGGACGCGAGGAGCGGCTGACCACGCGGACCCGGCGGCCCCGCGCGACCAGCTCGGCAGCGAGGCGTGAGCCGACCGCGCCCGCTCCCAGCACCACGTGCAGCTCCTCGCCGCCGGTCGCGGCGCTCACCGCGCGCGCTCCGGCAGCGTCTGCACCAGCAGGCCCGTCAGCACCGTCGCGACCAGCGCCCCGGTGGCCCCGAAGGTCGTGTACCGGGCCTCGACGTCGACGCCGGCCACCGTCGTCACCGCCCACCCGGCGGCGAGGACGCCCGCCGTGGCCACCGCCCACGCCGGCCGCCGCCACCCTGTCAGGCGGCGCGCCAGCACGACGGCCTGGGCCGCGCCCACGGCGAGGCCGGTGACCGCGCCCGTGACGACCAGGTCGGCCAGGGTGGTCCCGTACCCGACGACGGCCGACCCCGCGGCCAGCCCGGCCGAGAGCCCCAGCGCGGTCGCGGCCGTCCACCCGCGCACCGGCAGGCGCCGCCCCGACAGCGCGCCCTGGGCCGCTCCGATGACGGCACCGGTGACCAGGCCGCCGAGCAGCGCCGGGCCCACGCCGTCGACCGGGCCGGCCAGCGCCCTGCCGGCCAGGCCGGCGAGGGGGAAGGCCAGCGCGCTCGCCAGCCACAGCGCCCACCGGCGTCCTGCAGCCGACCGCCTTCCGCCGCCCTGGAGGTCCACCCGCTGGTGCGTCCTGCGCATCGTCTCCACAGCCCTCTCCCGTCGCTCGCCCCACCCGATGAGAACAGTGTTCTCCTTTGCGCCGGGAGAGTCAAGAGCAGTGTTCACTGAGCGAGCACCGTTCTCGGCGGGCTAGCCTCGGCGTCATGAGCACCGTGCGCGCGCAGCGGCGCGCCGAGCTGAGCGAGCGCATCCTCGAGGCGGCGCAGTCGCAGCTGCTCGAGGTCGGTCCGGCGGCCCTCTCGCTGCGCGCCGTCGCCCGCGACGTCGGGGTGGCCGTCTCGGCGCTGTACCGGTACCACGCCGGCCGCGACGAGCTGCTCACCGCGCTGCTCGTGCGCGCCTTCGACGACCACGCCGACGCCGTCCAGGCCGCCGTCGAGGCCGCCGAGGACGACGACGAGCGACTGGCCGCCGACCCCTGGGCCGCGCTGCGCGCGGGCACGGCCGCCTACCGCCGCTGGGGGCTGGAGCACCCCGCGCCCTTCGGGCTCGCCTACGGCACGCCGGTGCCCGGCTACACCGCGCCCGCGACCGAGACCGTCCGCGCCGGGGCGCGCTGCGGCGACCTGCTGGTCGCCGCCGTCGTGCGGGCCCGCGCCCGCGCCGGCAGCACCGCCGGTGCGCCGGCCGGCGCGCAGGACCCCGACGACGGGCACGACCTCGACCCGGCGCACCGCCGGCACCTCGAGGCGCTGGCGGCGCGGCGGGGGTACGACGCCGGCCCCGGGCTGCTGGCCCGTGTGCTGGAGGTCTTCGTCGTCGTCCACGGCTTCGTGGTGATGGACGTCTTCGGCCAGCTGCGCCCCCTCAGCGACGACCCCGACCGCGACTTCGCGGCCCTGGTCGAGCGCCAGCTGCAGACCCTGCGCTGAGCCGGGCGCCCCGGGCGCCCCGGGCGGCCCGGGCGCTCAGGGCGCTCAGGGCGCTCAGCGCCAGGTGAGCGGCACCAGCTCGGCCGGGCGGCCGCTGGAGGCGATGCCCTGCTGCGCCAGGGCGAAGCCCATGACGTCGGAGAAGACCGGTGCCGCTGCCACCCCGCCGTAGTGGTGGGCCCGGTCGGGGTGCTGCACGATCACCGCGACCACCAGCTGCGGGTCCTCCGCCGGCGCCATGCCGATGAAGGACGCCGTGTAGTGCCCCTCGCCGGCGGCGCGGTCCTCCGCGGTGCCGGTCTTGCCGGCCACCCGGAAGCCGGGCACCGCCGCGTTCATGCCGGTGCCCTCGGAGCTGACGACGCCCTCGAGCATCGAGGTCACCTGCTGCGCCGTCCGCTCGCTGATCACGCGGGTTCCGGTGGGCACCGGCGCGGGCACGTAGGCGCCGGAGGCGTCGGTGGTGCCCGCGACGATCCGCGGCGGGACCCGCACGCCGCCGTTGGCGATGGTCGCGTACACCTGCGCCGCCTGCAGCGCGGTGACCGCGTACCCCTGCCCGAACAGCACGACGTAGGGCGTGCGCGCGTCGTCGTCCCACTGGTCCGCGGTGCCGAGCAGGCCGCGGGTCTCCCCGGGCAGCCCCAGCTGCCGCTCGCCGAGCCCGAAGGCGCGCAGGTAGTCGTGGCGCTGCTGCAGGGTGAGCTGCTGGCCGACCATGATCGTGCCGACGTTGGACGACTCGGCCAGCACCCCGGCGAACGTCAGCTTCTGCGGGGCGTGCTCGTGGGAGTCCCTGACGACACCGCCGCGGCGCGGCAGCGTGATCCGGTCCGGCACCACCAGCTGCGTCTCGGGTGTGGCCAGCCCCTGCTCGATCGCGGCGGCCGCGGTGATGACCTTGCCGGTGGAGCCGGGTTCGAAGACGTCCTCCAGCGAGCGGTTGTGGCGCTCGCCCTCGGGGGTGTCGCCGGGGCGGGCGGGGTCGATGGAGCCCGACTCGGCCAGGGCCAGCACCTGCCCGTCCTTCGTCATCGCCACCACCGAGACCCACGCGGCGCCCGTCGCCCCGGCCTGCGCCCGTGCCGCCTGCTGGGCGTGGTGCTGCAGGTCGGCGTCGATGGTGAGGCGGACGTCGCGCCCGTCCACGGCCGGCTCGTCGAGGGAGGCGGCCAGCGGGATCCGCTGCCCGCCCAGGCCCCGCTCGTACACCCGGCGCCCGTCGACGCCGCTGAGCACGTCGTCCTGGGCCAGCTCGAGCCCCGCGAGGGCGGTGCCGTCGGTGCTCACGTAGCCGATGAGGTTGCCCGCGGTGGTGCCGGCCGGGTAGGTGCGCAGCTCGGTGCGCTCGCTGCTGATGCCGGGGATGCCCAGGGCCTGCACCTGGCGGCGCACGGCGGGGGTGACGCCGCGCGCGAGCACCGTCCAGCGGACCTCGGCGCCCTCGGGGGTGGTGCGGGGCCGGAGCAGCTCGGCCAGCTCGGCCTGCGGCCTGCCCAGCAGCGGGGCCAGGTCGGCCGCCGCCTGCTCGGGGGTGCGCAGCCGGCGCTCGCGGGCCGTCGGGCCGGTGAACAGCTCCGGGTCCGCGACGATGTCGCGGCGCTCCACGTTCTGCGCCAGCACCGCGCCGTTCCGGTCGGCGATGGTGCCGCGCGTGGCCGGGACCGGCTCCTCGGCGAGCCGCTTGCCCAGCGCCTCCGCGGCCAGAGGGGCGGCGTCGGTCACCTGCAGCTGCACCAGCCGGCCGGTGAAGACCGCTGCGAGCAGGAGGACGAGGACGGCGAGCACCAGCACGCGGCGCTGGGGCGAGCCCGTCCTCAGCGGGCGGCGGGTGCCCGGGCGCCGCGGCGGTCGCTGCTGCGCCGGGCGGGCCGGACGGGCCGGGCTCGCCGGGCGGACCGGGCTCGCCGGGCGGACCGGGCGGAGGCGCGCCCGAGGCCCTGCCGGCTGGCTGCTCTCACCGCGGAGGCGCTGCGGCTGGCGCGCCTGCGGCTGCCCGGACGGGCGCTGCCGGGGGAGCGCGGGGCCGGGGGTGCGCGGGCGCGCCTCGTCCCCGCCGGGACGGCCAGGACCGCCCGGGCGCCGGGTCTGAGGTGCGCCGGACGGGCTCACGGCCTCGAGCATGCAGGACCGGAACGCGTCAGCGTCGCACCTGCGCTGGTCGGCGTGGTGCGCCCGCCGGGGACCGGCTCCTGGACGTCCCCGGCGCCGCCGGCGCAGCGCTCGCCGCACCGGTGACCACCACGCGTGCCCGGCTCCCACCGCCTGGGCGACCAGGCCGCCCGACGGCGCTTGTGCTGCCGGGGCGTCCGTTCCACCCTGGGACGTGCTCATCGTCGCCATCGGCCGCCTGGTGGCCCGGTGGCGGGCGGGCCGGCAGGAGCCGTGGCCGCCCGAGCTGCTCGACCTCGACCGCCAGGCGTCCGTCGCGATGGCCCTGTGCACCTGCGGGCACATGTGGCACCGGCACGAGCGCCCCCACGTCAGCACCAGCTGCTCGGCCTGCTCCTGCCAGCGCTTCCGCCCTGCCCAGCGGCCCGAGCGCGGCGCGTCCAGCCGGAGCTGACGGCGCTCCGGCGGTGCTCGCGCGGGTGCGCCTCAGGGCACGTCGGGCATGGGCTCGGCGAAGACGCGGAACCCCTGGCGCTCGGTGTGCATCCGCCACAGGTGGCCGGCGAGCAGGTCGGGGTCGTGCGTGGGGTGCCCCACCTCGATGCCACCGGGGATGATCAGCTGGCCGACGTGCACGCCGTCGTCGGCGAGGGCGGAGTGCAGCATCCGGGCGTAGGCCGTCTCGCCCGCGAAGGCGACGGACGTGCCGGCCACCGCGGGGTCGGGCCGTGCGCCGCTGCCCCCGTTGACGAACAGCAGCGTGCCCCGCCGGCGCTCGCGCATCCCGGGGAGCACCTCGCTGACCACCGCCTGCGGGCCGTAGACGGAGAACTCCACCGCGGCGCGCAGGTCCTCGACGTCCGTCTCGAGCACGGGCCGCAGGAACTCGGGCTGCGGGATGGGGCTGTACTGCACCACCTCCACCGGACCCAGCTCCGCCGCTGCCCGGCGCACCGCGGCGCGCAGGGACCCGAGGTCCCGCACGCTCGCCGCGTACGCGCGGGCGGTGACCCCTCGCTCGCCCAGCTGCCCGGCCAGGGCGTCGACGTTGGCCTGGGTGCGCGAGACGAGGGCGACGTCGAAGCCCCCGGCCCCGAACCGGCGCGCTGCGGCGGCGCCGAGGCCAGGACCGGCTCCGATGATGACGGCGGTGCTCACGGTCGTCCCTCCTGCAGCCCCCGGTGGACCCGGCCCAGCCTGGTGCACCCCGGCCGGTGGCGCTCGCGGCGCCCGGACGTGCGGCCCCGGCGCGCTCGCGTGGGTCGCGGCGTACGCCTGCGGGATGACCGTCCCCCGCGCAGACCCCCTCGGGGGCTGATCCCCCGGGCGGGGGGTGCGCGGCAGCCTGGCACGGCCGGCCCGGCGACCCGGGGACCGGCACGTGCGACATGAGCGGGGGCTCTCATGAGGACGACGAGCGGGGTGTGCGACCACCGGCGGTGCACCGCACGAGCCGTGTGCAACAGCGGCAGCGGCTGCGGCGTCTGAGCACCGTGCACGTCCTCGACGTCCCCCGTCCCCGGAGGCAGCGGGCCGACCGCGCGCCCGGTGAGCACGTCCTCACCGCGCCCGTGCCGTCTCGCGGTGAGGACCTCGGGTCCTTCGTGCTGCAGGTGCGCCGGGCCCTCCAGGACCGGGCGAGCCACCTGGTGGTGGACGAGTCGGCCTGCGCGCAGTGGACGCCCGGCCAGCTCCTGGTGCTGGAGCGCCTGCGGCGCCTGGCCCAGCGCTGCGGTGCTGACTGGTCGGTGGCCGCGGGGCGGGGTCCGCGGTGACCGTGCTGCTGGAGGTCACCGCCGTCGTGTGGGGGGCCTGCGCCGTGGCGGTCACCTCCCTCCTCGCGGCGGCGGCGCCGCTGCGCCGGAGGGGCGGCCGCGGTGGGCGGTGAGCGCACGCAGCCCGGCAGCCTCGCCGTGCTGAGCGCGTGCGGCCCGGACCACCCCGGGGACGTGGTGGACGCCTCCGGGGTGCCCCGACGGGTGGCGCTGCCCCGCGCGTCGGGGCACGGGGTGGTGGGCCGGGAGCAGTGGACAGCAGCCCGGACCTGACCCGGCGGCGCGAGCCGGCCCGCCGGCGCAGGCACCCGTCCGCGGTCGGCGTCCCCGGTCTCCTTGCTCTCCTGCTCAGCCTCCTGCTGAGCGCGTGCGCCGGGGAAGCGGACGCCCCCGGCGTCACGGAAAGGGTGCCCGGAGGCGGGCTGCCCGTCGTCGTCCACCTCGTGGTCGAGGCCTCCTGCCCGCGCATCGAGTCCGGGCAGGTCGACCTGTCGCCCCTCCTCGTGAGCGGGGCGCAGACGACGTCCACGTCGCAGTGCACGCAGGACGGCCTCGACGGCGTGCTCACCTTCGACGCCCTGCTGCCGGCGTCGTCGACGGTGGTGCTCACGCCGGGTGAGGTGAGGGGCGTCGTGGTCGACGCCGCGAGGGCATCGGCGGCGGGGGAGGTCACGGTGCGCTACGAGCCGGACGGTGGGTCCCTCGCGCCCGTGGCCACGGCCTACGGCGACGGCGAGGACGAGCCGGCCAGGCCGGCGTGAGGCGGTCGGGGTCGGGCGGTGCGGTCGCTCCGCTCGCCCGTTGGAGGCGGTGTCATGTGGCGCTGGGTGGGGCCGGACGGGTGGCGACCTCACGTTCCGTGACACCGCGAACAGGCGTCTGACCTGCGACGACGACGCCCACGGGCTGTCGGTGGTGGCCTCTAGCGTGTGAGCCATGACCTCCAGCGCGCCCCCGGAGTGGGCGGTCGGCGATGACGCCGACCTGCCCGCCGGCTGGGACGACGAGGACCCCTTCGACCTCGACATCGACCTCGACGGCGGTGTCGAGGACGCTGAGGACGACGGCGGACGCGATGGTGGTGCGGTCCGCTTCAGCACCGCCTGGTGGACCCGCGCGCTGACCGATGATCCGCTGACCGGGTCGATCGCCGAGAGGCGCCGCATCCGGCCCGCCGTCGCCTCGGCCACCGCCGGACAGCCTGGTGCGGCCCAGCTCGCGGCGTTGGACGCGCTGCTGGCCGCGGTCGGGCACGCCCTGGGCAGCGCCCCCGACACTGCCCCTGACAGTGCTCCCGACAGCGCTCCGGACGGCGCTCCGGACGGCGCTCCGGACGGCGCTCCCGCCACCACCGGTGCCGGCGGGTGCGTGGTGCGGCTGGACCTGTCCAGCAGGGAGTGGTTGGAGGTCACCACCGCCTTGGACCGGTGCACCGCCTTGCTGTTCGCGGCGTCCTTGACCGCGGTGGCCCACCTGGACCGCGCCACGCTCGCCGAGCAGCGCAGCCGGGCGCTGGCCAAGGACTCCCGCCGCGCGGCCTCTGATGAGCTGGCTCCCGCCTTGCGCATCGCGGGCAGGACCGCCACCGAGCTGGTGGGCCTGGCCCGCCAGCTGGAGCAGCTGCCCGCTGCTGAGCAGGCGTTGGCCAGCGGGACGATGAGTCCGGCGCAGTTCCGCGCGTTGGCGCAGATCTGCGCCCGCTTGCCCGAGGGGCTCGCCGGGCAGCACGCGCGCGCCCGGGTCGAAGCTGCGGCGGTGGCAGCGGCGGCGACGCTGAGCCGGGCCCGGTTGGCGGCGCGGTTGGAGGAGGAGGCGCTGGCCGCGGACCCGGGGTACGCCGCGCGGGCGATGGCCGCTGGCATCGGTGAGCGGGATGTGGTGCTGCGCCGTTCCCCGTGGGCGGGGTGCACCCGGGTGGTGGCTGACCTGGAGACCGCCGACGCCACCCGGGTGTGGCAGGTGATCAACCAGATCGCCGCGAACGCCCAGGACGGGGACCCCTACGACACTCACACCGACACCGACACCCAGACAGGTGCCGGCGGAGGTGGTGAGGAGCCGGAGAAGCGCGACCGGGGTCAGCTGCGCTCTGACGTGCTGGTCAGCTTGGTGGTCGGGGACCTCTCGCCCACCCCGCAGGTCATCGCTGAGGCGCTGGGGCAGCCCGTCCCCGACGGTGCCACCGCCCACGCCGAGGACACCGACACCGACGCCGACACCGACACCGACGATGCGACCGCCACGGACGCCGACGACGCCACCGCCACGGACGCCGACGCCGACGCGGACGTCGGTGTCGCCGACGGTGCGGGGGCGGGTGCGGCGGGTGGGCCGGTCAGCGGGCTGGCCCCGGACACCCGCAAGCCGGTGCGTGTGCCCACCCCTGAGCACCGCGCCCGCCTCTCGGAGATCCACATCGTGGTGCTGGCCGACGACCTCGCCGACGACGACCACCTCAACGACGACCCCGACGAGGACCCGGAAGACGGACCGGACGACCCCGAAGAGGGGCCAGGAGGCGGCACCGAAGGCGGACCCATGGACGGCGGCTCCCCGCCACCGCCACCACCACCGCGCCCGCACACCTCGCCACCACCAGCCCCGCCACCACCAGCCCCGCCACCACCAGCCCCGCTGCTGCCTGCCCCGCGACGCGCCCGCGCCGGCGAGCCACCCCCACCTGCCCCCACCACCTCCACGACCCCCACCACCCCGGGAGCCAGCGGCCGACGGCGCGCTGCCCGTGCTGCCCGTGCTGCTGCGCGCCCGCTGGCCGGGCACGGCCCCTTCGGCCACGTCCCCGGCATCGGCCGCCTCGCCCCCCACATCACCCGCGCCGCCATCACCACCGCCCGCTGGCGCCGCCTGCTCACCGACCCCAGCACCGGAGTGCTGCTGCACCGCTCCCGCTGGACCCTGCCCGCCCCCCACACCCAGCACCGCACCACCGCCCAGCACCTGCAGGTGCTCCTGGACCAGCACGCCGCCCCCAACCCCGGCAATCGGAACGAGCCCGCCTGCCGCACCGAGGTCTCCTACCGCCCCTCGGTGCTGCTGGCCGCCCACGTGCGCGCCCGCGACGCAGGGTGCATCTCCCCGGTGTGCCACCACCCCGCCCGCGGCGGGGCCACCCAGCTGGACCACACCACCGCCTGGGGCGCCCCGACGCCCACCCGGGCGCGCGGGGGGCTGACCGAGGCGGGCAACCTGGGGTGCATCTGCCAGCGCTGGCACACCGCCAAGACCCACGGGGGCTGGGACCTGGTGCAGCCCTCCCCGGGGTCCTTCACCTGGACCTCCCCGACCGGGCGGGTCTACCACCGGCACGCCACCCCCGTCCTGCCCGACCTGGAACACCTCATGCGCAAGGACTGACGGCGACGCCCTGCTCCGTCGAGCCTGATAACGGGACCAGGCGTCCAGCCACCGTGGGTCACCACCTCGGGCGCCTCCCGAGCGGATGGCGCACGGCGATGACTTCCGCCTCACGCAGAAGTCCGGCTGGGGGTAGTCCCCACCCGACCCGCCAGGAGGCCGCAGGTGCCGCAGCAGCTCAAGGTCCAGAACTTCTCCGTCTCCGCCGACGGCTACGGCGCAGGGGAGGGCCAGAGCCTGGAGCGACCCTTCGGCCACGCCGACCCCCGGCAGCTGGCCGGGTGGATGTTCGCCACCGCCAGCGCTCCGGGTCGGCACGCGCCCGGTGGCACGCGTGGGCTCGACGACCACCTCGTCCGGGACTTCCACCACGGGATCGGCGCGGAGATCATGGGCGCCCACAAGTTCAGCCCCCACCGCGGCCCGTGGAGCGACCTCGACAGCCAGCGGTGGCGAGGGTGGTGGGGCGATGAGCCGCCCTTCCGCACGCCGGTGTTCGTGATGACCCACCACCTGCGCCCCTCCTTCACGCTGGGCGACACCACGTTCCACTTCACCGACGCCCCGCCCGCCGAGGTCGCCGAGCAGGCGAAGGCCGCTGCGGGCGGCCTCGACGTGCGGCTCGGCGGAGGCGCCCGCAGCATCCGCACCTTCCTCGAGGCCGACCTCGTCGACCAGGTCCACGTCGTCGTCGTCCCCGTCGAGCTGGGGCGCGGCACCCGCCTGTGGAGCTCACCGGAGGAGCTGGACGACCGCTTCCACCACGAGGTGGTGCCCAGCCCCAGCGGCGTGGTGCACCACCTGCTCTGGAGGCGCTGACGTCACCACGGGACCCAGGAGGTCGACGCCGACGAGCGACCTCCCCCGCCCAGCCTCCCGGAGCCCTGCTCCCCCCGGTGAGCCGGTCCGCAGCCGGGACGGCGGGGGTCGCCCGAACAGGTGCCGCCGCGCTGCGCCGGCGCCCGCGCCCGGCCATCGTCTGCGTGCTGACCACCGCACCCGCTCACCCGAGGAGACCCGGTCGTGCCCCTGGACGCCCTCCAGCTGCTGCAGCTCGTGACCGGTGCGCTGCTCGGGCTGTGCGGGGTGCTGCTGGTGCTGGTGCTGGCAGCGCGGCTGCGCACCCGCCCTGCAGCGCCGCCGCCGGGTGAGCGGCGGGACCAGCTCGAAGGGCGGGCCCGGGCGCACGTGCGGCACGGGCAGGGCGGTCATCGCGTGGCCCCCGCCCAGCCGCCCGTGGTCGTCGGCGTGGTGGTCGAGCCGGAGCAGCGCGTCAGCTGAGGGAGCACCGCGCAGCGCCAGGCTCCGCGCAGCGGCGAGGACAGCCCCGCGCTCGCAGTGCGCGCACCGCCGCTGCGGGGCCAGACTGCTGTGCACCCTCCCGGGTACGCCCGCCCCACGCACGGAGGTCGACGTGAGCCACGACGCCCCGCCGGACGACGCCCTCTCCACCGGCGAGCCCGTCCTGCACCGCGGCATCGGTGACCGGTTGAACTGGCTGCGAGCCGGCGTGCTCGGAGCGAACGACGGCATCGTGTCCGTGGCCGGCATCGTCCTCGGCGTCCTGGGCGCGACCTCCGACCGGGGCGTCCTGCTCACCGCGGGCACCGCCGGGCTGGTCGCCGGGGCGCTCTCCATGGCGGTGGGGGAGTACGTCTCGGTCAGCACCCAGAAGGACACCCAGTCCGCTCTCCTCGACCTGGAGCGCCGCGAGCTGGCCGAGACGCCCGAGGCGGAGCTGGCCGAGCTCGCCGCCCTCTACGAGGCCAAGGGCATCCCCGCCGACCTCGCCCACGAGGTGGCGGTGGCGCTGACGGCGAAGGACGCGCTGCGGGCGCACGCGGAGGCCGAGCTCAACCTCGACCCCGACGAGGTGGTCAAGCCCTGGCAGGCCGCCTGGGCCTCCCTGCTGGCCTTCACGGTCGGCGCGCTGCTGCCCCTGCTGGCGGCCCTCCTCCTGCCCGCGCCCGCGCAGGTGGTCGCCACGGTGGTCGCGGTGCTGCTGGCGCTGGTGCTGACCGGCGCCCTCAGCGCGAGGCTGGGAGGTGCGGACCCCCGGCGGGCCGTGCTGCGCACGGTGACGGGGGGCGCGGTGGCCATGGCCGTGACCTACGGCATCGGCTCTCTGGTCGGCACCGCCGTCTGAGCCGGCGGGCAGCCCGCCCCGTGGCGGGGCCGCCCAGCAGCGGTGCGCGGCCGCTCAGCGGGCGGACGAGCGCCCGCGCGTCGTCGCACCGAGCTCGGCTCGCGGCGCCGGCACGGCCGGCACCGGGATGTGCTCGACCGAGAGCCGGTGGCGGAACACCCACAGCGACCACGCCTGGTAGGCGAGGACCAGCGGGAGCAGGGCCGCCGCCACCCACGTCATCACCACGAGCGTGTAGTGCGTGGAGGAGGCGTTGCGGATGGTCAGCGAGTGCGCCGGGTCGGTCGAGCTCGGCATGACGTCGGGGAACAGCGACCCGAAGATGAGGACGACGGCGCTGACCACCACCGCGCACGTGGCGGCGAAGGCGACGCCTTCGCGGCCGCGGGGAACGGCGACGACGACGACCGCCAGCGCGGCGGCCGCCACGCCCACCGCCGCCCACGTCCAGCCCTCCCCGTGCGCGAGCTGCGTCCACAGCGCCCAGGCGCCGGCGACGACGAGCACGGGCACCGACAGCCGCCCGGCCAGGACTCGCGCGCGCTCGCGCACCGGCCCGAGGGTGCGCAGCTGCAGGAAGAGCGCCCCGTGCAGGACGAAGAGGCCCAGCGTGGTCAGCCCGCCCAGCAGCGCGTAGGGGCCCAGCAGCGTGAGCAGCGTGCCCGTGAAACGGTGGTCGGCGTCCAGGGGCACCCCGGCGACGATGTCGCTGAAGGCCACCCCCCACAGCAGGGCGGGCAGGAGGGAGCCCACCACGAGGCAGGCGTCCCAGCGCTGCCGCCAGGCGGGGGAGTCGACCTTGCCGCGGTACTCGAACGCGACGCCGCGCACGATGAGCGCCAGCAGGATGGCCAGCAGCGGCAGGTAGAACCCGCTGAACAGCGTCGCGTACCACTCGGGGAAGGCCGCGAAGGTCGCACCGCCCGCCACGATGAGCCACACCTCGTTGCCGTCCCACACCGGGCCGATGGTGTTGATGACCTGGCGGCGCTCGCGCTCGTCGCGCGCGAGCACGGGGACGAGCACCCCGACGCCGAAGTCGAAGCCCTCCAGCACCAGGTAGCCGGCCCACAGGACGGCGATGAGCAGGAACCAGACCAGCTGCAGGTCCACGGTGGTGCGCCTCTCGTCTCTCGGTCGGTCTGTCGCGGGGGCGTCAGTACGCCACGGGCAGGGGCCGGTCCTGCGCGCCGTCCCCGGGCGCGGGGCCGCCCGCCTCGAGCAGGGCGGCGACCTCCTGCGAGGAGGGAGCGCCGTGGCGCACCGCCCGCCTCATGAGGCCGAACCACACCACGGCCAGCACCCCGTAGACCGCCGTGAGGGCCACCAGGGAGGTGGCCACCTCCCAGGCCGCGACCGGGGAGACGCCCTGCGCGGTGAGCAGGCGCACGTCCGCGGGACCGGTGGGGTTCGGCGCCACGACCCACGGCTGGCGGCCCATCTCGGTGAACACCCAGCCGGTGGCGTTGGCCAGGAACGGCATCGGCAGCGCCACCAGCGCCAGGCGCCCGAACCACGCCTGGGAGGGCGTCCGCCCGCGCCGCAGCAGCCACAGGGCGGCCAGCGCCAGCGCCGCCGAGAAGACCCCGAAGCCGATCATCAGACGGAACGTCCAGTAGGTGACGGGCAGCAGCGGGGTGTAGTTGCCGGGGCCGTACAGCTCGACGTAGCGGGCCTGGACGGCGCGCACGCCCTCCAGCGTCGCGCCGCTGTCCCCGGTGGCCAGCCAGCTGGTGAGCCCGGGGACGGTGAGCTGGCGCACGTCGCAGGCGTTCTGCACGTCCCCGACGGCGACCAGGGAGAACCCGGCCCCGGTCTCGGTGTCGCACAGCGCCTCGGCGGCGGCCATCTTCATGGGCTGCTGGGCGAACATCAGCTTGGCCTGCGCGTCACCGCTGGCGGCGACGCCGACACCGCCGACCAGCAGCGCGACGAGGCCCACGACCAGCGCCGGCCGGAAGGCCGCCGCGTCGGCGCGGCGGGCCGCGGCACCGGAGCGCAGCAGGCGCACGCACCACCAGCCGGAGACGCCCGCCACGAACGTCCCCGCCACGACCACCGCGCCGGTCACCGTGTGGGGGAAGGCCGCCAGCAGCGTCGGGTTGGTGAGCACCGCCCCGATGTCGGTCATCTCCGCGCGGCCGGTCGAGGGGTTGTACGCCACCCCCACCGGGTGCTGCATCCAGGAGTTGGCGGCCAGGATGAAGTACGCCGAGGCGTTGACCGCCACGGCCACCGCCCAGATGCAGCCCAGGTGCACGAGCTTCGGCAGCCGTCCCCACCCGAAGATCCACAGCCCGAGGAACGTGGACTCCACGAAGAACGCCGCCAGCCCCTCGATCGCCAGCGGGGCCCCGAAGACGTCCCCCACGAAGCGGGAGTACTCGCTCCAGGCCATCCCGAACTGGAACTCCTGCACGATGCCGGTCACCACGCCGATGGCGAAGTTGATGAGCAGCAGCTCCCCGAAGAAGCGCGTCATCCGCAGCCAGCGCTCGTCCCCGGTGCGCACCCACGCCGTCTGCATCACCGCGACCAGCGGCGCCAGGCCGATGGTCAGCGGCACGAAGACGAAGTGGTAGACGGTCGTGACGCCGAACTGCCAGCGCGCGAGGTCGAGGGTGTCCACCTCCTCACCGTCGCCGAGGCCCCAGGGGGCGCGGCAGCGGCGAGGGTCCCGACCTCGGCGGGACGGAGGTCCCGCCCCGACGCTGCCGGTCGGCCCGCACCGGCCGCCGGTCGGGGCGGCTCAGGAGGGGCTCAGGAGGGGCTCGGCTCCAGCGGCGCCGTCCACAGCAGCCGCGTGCCGCCCTCGGGACGGCGCCGGACGTGGAAGGCCCCGCCGCGGCGCTCGGCCCGCCGCTCCAGCCCGGCCAGCCCCGAGCGGGCGGCCCCGGCGTCCAGGCCCCCGCCGTCGTCGTCGACCTGCACCACCACCGCGTCCGCGCCCGTGGCCGCGTGCGTGGCGGTGGCGTCCACGGTGACCACCAGGTGCTCGGCCCTGCCGTGCCGCACCGCGTTGCTGGAGGCCTCCCGGACGACGGCGATGACGTCGGTGGCCAGCGTGCCGGTCACCAGCGCGTCGACGGCGCCGGAGGTGCGCACCGACGTGGTGGCGCGCCCGGCCATCTCCTCCACGACGTCGAGCAGCTGGCGGCGCAGGCCGCCGTCGGCGCCGGAGGCCACGTGCAGCCCGAAGATGGTGGTGCGGATGTCGCGCACCACCTCGTCGAGCTGGGAGACCACCCCGCTCAGCCGGGTGCGCACCTCCTCCTCGCGCGGGTCCAGCCGCGCCGTGAGGGCCTGCAGCGACAGCCCGGCGGCGAAGAGCCGCTGGATCACGTGGTCGTGCAGGTCGTGGGCGATGCGGTCCCGGTCCTCCAGCACCGCCAGCCGCTGGGCGTCGGCGTGCAGGGCGGCGTTGGCGACGGCGGTGCCGGCGATCGCCGCCAGCGCCTGCGCGACATCGGAGTCCTCGGCCGTGAAGCGGCCGCCGTCGCGGTCCGGCAGCTTCTCGGTCAGGTAGAGGTTGCCGAAGACCTCCCCGCGCACCACCACCGGCACGCCCAGGAAGGTGCGCATCGGGGGGTGGCCCGGGGGGAAGCCGACGGCCTGCGGGTCGGCGGTGAGGTCGTCGACGCGCAGGGGCCGGGGGTCGGCGATGAGCCGGCCCAGCACCCCCCGCCCCTCGGGCAGGTGGCCCAGGGAGGCGGCCACGGCGGGGTCCATGCCGGTGTGCACGAACCGCTCCAGCCCGCGGCCGTCCGCCGAGATGACGCCGAGGGCGCCGTAGCGGGCCCCCACCAGCTCGGTGGCCGCCTGCAGCAGGCCGTGCAGGACGGCGTCCAGGTCGAGCTCGTTGATGGCGACCACCGCGTCGAGCAGGCGGCGCAGCCGGGCTTCCACACCCACACCCTGCCACCGCCCGCCCCCGGGCGGGCGAGCCCGCCGTCCCGGCGCGGTGGGACCTCAGACCCTGCGGCGCCCCCGCCGGCGCACCTAGCGTGGGGCGCGTGAGCGACTCCCCAGCCGACCCCACGCGCCCCTCCCAGCCCGCGCAGCCGGTGCGGGTCTTCCTGCTCGACGACCACGAGGTGGTGCGCCGCGGCGTCGCGGAGGTGCTCAGCACCGACCCCGGGCTCGTCGTCGTCGGCGAGGCCAGCACCGCCGCCGAGGCGCTGGCCCGGGTGCCGGCGCTGCGCCCCGACGTCGCGGTGCTGGACGTGCGCCTGCCCGACGGCGACGGCGTCAGCGTGTGCCGCGAGCTGCGCTCGCGGGTGCCCGGCCTCAAGGCGCTGATGCTGACCAGCTACAGCGACGACGAGGCGCTCCTGGAGTCGATCCTGGCGGGGGCCTCCGGCTACCTGCTCAAGCAGGTGCTGGGCCACGACCTGGTCACCGCGGTGCACACCGTCGCCGGCGGCGGGTCGCTGCTGGACCCGCGGGCGGCGGCGGTGGTCATGGAGCGGGTGCGCCGGGGCAGCGAGCCCAGCGGCCCGCTGGCCGAGCTGTCCGAGCGCGAGCGCGAGGTGCTGGCCCTCATCGGCGAGGGGCTGACCAACCGCCAGATCGGGGAGCGGCTGCACCTGGCCGAGAAGACCGTGAAGAACTACGTCTCGCACCTGCTGGCCAAGCTCGGGCTGCAGCGCCGCACCCAGGCCGCGGTGCTGGCGTCACGGCTGGGTGGCGGCGGCGCCGGTCGCGGGCTGCGCTGACCCGCTGGTCAGCCGCCGGCCGGAGATGACCTTCACGGCCACCGCGAGGTAGGTCGCCAGCGGCGAGGGCGCCCACGGGGCCAGCCCGCGGGCCCGCAGCTCGGCGGCCAGGTGGGGGTCGGACAGCAGCCGCGCCGGCCCGACCGCCGTGACGGACCAGCCGGTGCGCGTGGCCGGGTCGGCGGAGTCCACCTCGAAGGCGACCACCGCCCCGCGGGCCGCGGCAGCGACCTTCTCCCCGGGGCTCGCCGCCACGACCACGTCCGAGCCGACCACCGCGAAGCCCACCGGCAGGACGGCGGGCAGGACGGCGTCGGTGAAGACCAGCCGTCCCAGCTGCTGGGAGCGCAGCAGCTCCCAGCACTCGTGCTCCTCCAGACGCACGAGGCGGCGGCCGGGCTGGGCGGGCGCCGTGCCCGCCAGCGCGCTCACGACGCGTCCAGGTCGACGTCGACCAGGACGCTGGCGCCCGCCGCCCGGGTCGTGACCCGGTCGGGGCCGGCGGCCTCGCGCAGCGCCTCCAGGACGGCCGACGCGCCGGGCTCGGAGGGGTCCAGCGTGAGCAGGAGGCGCTCGGCCCCGCACAGCTGCGCGGAGCCGAGGTCGTCCAGGGCGGCGGTGGCGGCCGCCGCGGTGCAGCTGCTGAGCGCGCAGCGGGCGGCGCGGGACACGTCCTCGGGCAGCAGCGGAGGGGAGGGGGCAGCGGCTGCGCTGGTCATGACGGCACTGCACCGCACGCAGCCTGCGCGCACCAGGGCCCATGGGCCCTGCGGCGCCAGCAGCTGGTCCCGTCCCGGTCCGGTGCGGCCCTCGGCCCCGTGTGCGGGGGCCCAAGGGCCCTGGCCCGCCGCGTCCCCCCTGCGTGGGATGGGCCCAGGACCCGAGGGGGAGGAGCACCGCGGTGGAGCTGTCCGAGCGCCTGCACGACCGCGTCCAGCTGCTGGTCGCCGAGTACGCCGGGGCCCTGCCACCGGGCAGGGTCATCGCCGTCGCAGTGGCGGCGGCGGCGCAGGCCCGTCGCCCGGGTCCGCCGCCGCTGGGCGGTGGCGCCGCGCTGGACCACTGGGAGGAGAGCGCCCGGCGCCGCCTCAGCGCCGAGGTGGCCGAGGACCTGGCCAGGGTCCGGCGCCAGCAGTCCCGCCAGGGCACCGGCGCCGCCTGATCGGGGCGGGTCAGGCCCGCTCGAGCAGGGCCGCGAGCCGGTCCAGGTCGCCGCGGACGAGCGCCGCGTCGGCCTGGAGCTCCTCCTCGCTGACGCCCGCGCGGCGGAAGAGGGTGAAGACGACCTCGCTGCCGGTGTCGTTGGCGAGCACCCGCAGCGGGTTGTGCACCGCGGTGCCGTCCGGGAGCACGACGTCGTGGTCGAGCACGCCGGCCTCGCGCGGTCCGGTGAACACGACCTCCACGCGGCCCACGGGCGAGTCGGCGAACCACCGCCCGCCCTCCTCGCGCACGCCGGAGGCCAGGCCCGCGGCCCAGCGGGGCAGCTGTGCGGGGTCACCGGCCAGGGCCGCGACGCGCGGCGGAGGCGCCTGGACGGAGCGGCTGACGTGCAGGGCGGGCCACACCATGCGCGCAGGCTAGTCCTGGGCGACTGTCAGGTCGTGCCCGACCGGTCCTGGCGCCACCGGTTACGTTGTGGCTCATGTCATCCGGCCGACGCCCCACGTCCACCGCGTGGTCGCCTCTGCGTCCGGTGGTGCACCCCCGGGCCCTGGCGGAGTCCGAGCGCTCCCGCCGGGTGCGCCCGGGCGGTGGCGCCGAGGCGCACACCGTCGCGCTCGACGACGAGCTGGTGGAGCAGGCCCGCGAGCTGGCCGAGCAGCTGCTGACCACCGTCGAGGACGGCGGCCGGCGCTGGCGGCACACGCAGGCCGTCGCCGCCCGGGCCGGGCAGGCTGCGGGGGCCGTGGCCCCCGAGCAGGACAACCTCCTGCGGGCCGCCGCCTGGCTCCACGACATCGGCTACGCCCCGGCCATCGCCGAGACCGGGTTCCACCCCGTCGACGGAGCCGTGCACCTGCAGCGCCGCCTGTGGCCGCCCGCGGTGGCCGGGCTGGTCGCCCACCACTCGGGCGCCCGCTTCGTGGCGGGCGTGCGCCAGCTGTCGCACCTGCTGGAGCCCTTCGCGAGGCCCGGGTACTGGGCGGGGCCGGTCGCCGAGGCGCTGGCGTGGGCCGACCAGACCACCGCTCCGGACGGGCGCCGCGTGACCGTGCACGAGCGCCTGGCCGAGGTGCTCGAGCGGCACGGTCCCTCCAGCGCTCAGGCCCGCTGCCACGCCCAGCGGGGTCCGGTGCTCATCGCGGCGGTGCGCGCCACCGAGGACAGGCTGCTGCTGGCCCGGGCGGCGCAGGCCCCCCTCGCCTGAGCGTGCGGCGCCGCCGCGCAGCGGCGCACCGGTCGCCCGTACCGGTCGCCCGCACCGGTCGCCCGCACCGGTCGCCCGCACCGGTCGCCCGCACCGGTCGCCCGAGCCTCCACCCGGGTCCTCAGGTTTCCGGTGGGTGAACCTTCAGCCATCTCCCCCACAGCTGTCAGGGGTGGGCCGCACGATGGTGGGGTGGCACCCGCAGGCTCGCCGGTCGAGCGCGCCGACCCCGTTGCCGTCGTCCGCCGCTGGGAGGCCGGCCACGGGCGCCGCCTCGTGGACGCCACCCTCGCCGCCTGGGACGACCTCGACAGCGAGGCGGTGGTCATGGCCCGCGCGGCGTGGGGCGCGCCCGTGCCCGGCGGCACGCGCTTCTGGTCGCGCCGCCGCTACCTGAGCTTCGGCGCGGACGGGGTCCCCGACCGCCTCATCGAGGTGCAGCTGCTCGCGCAGCACCAGCCCGCGGTGCGGGCCCGCCACAGCGACCTGCTGGTGGCGGGGTCGCTGGGCGCGCGCTACTGGATCTACGCCCTCACCGGCACCGCGGGCGGGGAGGTGCTGCTGAGGACCCTGCAGGACCCGGCCGCGTCGGCGTGGGACCCGGCCGGCGCCCCCGGCGGCGCCGTCGACCACGACCCGCTGTGGGTGCTGCCGCTGAGCCGGGTCGCGGTCCGCCCCGTGCTGGTCGGCGCCGCCTGAGGCGGGTGCGGACCCGTCCGGGTGCTGCCCGTGGCGGACGCCCCCGCCGCTGGGGGACAGTGCCCCTGACGTCGAGTCCGTGGCGCTGGAGGAGATGTGACCGGAGCAGGGGCACCGGACCGGGAGCACGGCGGCGCCGGCGGGCGGGCCGGCGGGCGGGCCGTCGGGCGGGCCGTCGGGCGGGTCGGCACGAGCTTCAGCGGCTTCGGGCCCGACCTGGTGGCCCTGTACGAGGGGCTGGCCGCTGACAACGGCCGGGCGTACTGGCAGGCGCACCGGCGGGTGTACGAGGAGCAGGTGCGCGGTCCGCTGGAGGCGCTGGCCGCCGACCTCGCGCCGGTCTTCGGGGAGGTCAAGGTCTTCAGGCCGAACCGGGACGTGAGGTTCAGTCCCGACAAGCGCCCCTACCAGGAGCACGCCGCGATGGTGGTCTCCGCCGCGGCCGGCACCGCGCTGTACTTCCAGGTCAGCGCCGAGGAGCTGCTGGTCGCCGCCGGACTGTACGCGCCCACCCCCGACCAGCTGCAGCGCTTCCGCCGGGCGGTGGACGCCGGGCCGCCTGCCGCCGAGCTCGACCGGGTGGTCGCCGGCGCTGAGCAGGAGGCGGGGCTGCGCCTGTCCGCGGGCGACCCGCTGAAGACGGCGCCGCGGGGCTACCCGCGCGACCACCCGCGCATCGACCTGCTGCGCCTGCGCAGCCTGACGGTCGGGCGCTCGTGGGAGCCGGCGCGGTGGTGGCAGACCAGTGCGGTGCGCGACCGGGTCGTCGCCGCGTGGACGGCCGCGGGGCCGCTGAACGCCTGGTGCGACCGCCACGTCGGCCCGCCCGACCACCCGCGCGAGCGGGCCGCGGACCGCGGCGGCCGCAGGGGGCGGTGAGGCCGCGGTGGCAGCGGGTGACCACCTGCAGCACGTCGAGGTCACCAGCGCCGAGGCGCTGCGGGCCTGGCTGGGCGAGCACCACGCCCAGCGCGAGGGGGTGTGGCTGGTGACGTGGAAGAAGCACGTGGCCGACCGGTACGTGCCCCACGAGGCGGTGCTCGACGAGCTGGTCGCCGTCGGCTGGACCGACGGACCGCGGCGCCGCATCGACGCCGACACCACCCGCCAGCTGGTCAGCCCGCGGCGGACCCCGGTGTGGGCGCGCAGCTACCGGGTGCGCGCCGAGCGGCTCGAGCGCGAGGGCCGGATGCACCCCGCCGGCCGCGCCGCCCGCGAGGCGGCGCGGGCCCGCGGGGCGGGGGGCGCCCGCCC